>CAMAGI010000004.1 GCA_945833775.1 uncultured Lachnospiraceae bacterium | reverse complement strand
ATCACAACCCGATCCGCTAGGCCGATGTTCCGGAGTTCCGGTAGAGATATTGGAGGAGTATTGATGCAGACACAAGAGGAAGACAATGGTTTATCCTTGTTGAAAAAGGGACAAAAGGGATTGATTCATGCCATATTCAGCCGGTTGGGGATCTTTCTGATTCTGTTGATTTTGCAGGTTCTTCTGCTGTTTGGCATGTTCTTTCGCTTTGCAGACTTCCTGCCGCATATTTTGGGAAGTACCGTTTTGTTTACTGCCGGCATGGTATTGTATCTGATCAACAGCCGTATTGACCCGTCGGTAAAACTTACCTGGATGATCGTGATTATGCTGATGCCGGTGTTTGGCGTATTGTTGTACTGGTATACCCAGAGTAACATCGGTCATCGGGCGTTAAAGGCCAGACTGAACCGGCTGATCACAGGTACCATGGACAGCATTCCGCAGGAGAAAGAGGTGATGGAAGCCCTTCGAAAGGAAGATGCCGGTGTTGCCAATCTGGCACATTATATCCATCGAAGCGGCTGCTATCCGGTGTATGATCACACCGCAGTAACCTACTTCCCGCTGGGTGAAGCAAAATGGGAGGAGATGCTGCGACAGCTGGAGCAGGCCAGGCATTTTATTTTCCTGGAGTATTTTATTGTCGACGAGGGACTGATGTGGGGCAAGGTGTTGGAGATTCTTGCCCGCAAGGCCAAAGAAGGGGTGGAGGTCAGAGTTTTGTATGACGGGACTTGTGAGCTCGCACTGCTTCCTGCGAATTATCCGAAGCGCCTGAAGGCATTAGGAATCCGTTGTAAAATGTTTGCACCGGTTACCCCCTTTATCTCCACCCATTACAATTACCGGGATCACCGCAAGATTCTGGTGATTGACGGGCATACGGCATTTAACGGCGGCGTAAATCTGGCGGACGAATATATCAACCATAAGGTGAAATTCGGGCACTGGAAGGACACGGCGGTTATGGTAAAGGGAGAAGCGGTCAAGAGTTATACCCTGATGTTCCTGCAGATGTGGAATGTGGACGAGAAAAAAGCGGACTTTGCATCCTACCTTACCTATGATACCCTTGCCCCTGCGGAGACCTCAGGATATGTCATTCCCTACGGAGACTGTCCGCTGGATGATGACAAGGTGGGAGAGCGTGTCTACATGGATATCCTAAACCGCGCAAAACGGTATGTCCATATTATGACACCTTATCTGATTCTGGACGGAGAGATGGAGGCTGCTTTAAAATTTGCCGCTGAGCGCGGTGTTGAGGTGGAGCTGATCCTGCCCGGTATTCCGGATAAGAGGATTCCTTACGCACTGGCGAAAACCCATTACGCTTCGCTTTTGGCATCCGGCGTCCGGATCTACGAGTATACGCCGGGGTTTGTCCATGCGAAGGTGTTTGTGAGCGATGACCGGGAGGCGGTGGTCGGAACCATCAATCTGGATTATCGTAGCCTCTATCATCATTTTGAGTGCGCAACCTACCTGTATCAGGTGGATTGCATCCCGCAGATTGAAGCAGATTTTGTGGCGACGCGAGAGGTCTGCCGGCAGGTAACTCCGGAAACCGTCAAGAAGGAGAAGAAGTCGGTAAAATGCATCGGCTTTCTCATGAAGACGATTGCACCGCTGTTGTGACAGTAAAAACACTTTCGACGTAAAATTGTCAGAATTGTTTGCGGCTGCGGAGCCAAGTTGCACTAAGAATTGTCAAAGCAGCTAAATACGTTCACAAAATCCGTAACTCGCTACGCTCAGACAAGCGGATTTTTGTTCACAACACAGCTTTGCCACTTCTAAGTGCAACTAAGGCTCCTGTAGATGACAAACAATTCTGACAATTTTAGTTCGCTGGGCTTTTGCCTTCAGTATCCTGGCATGTGTAACAAAGGAATATCCCCATTCATCTAATGTATAAAACTGCGGATTCTCTCAAAACTATGAGTAATTCAATTATTTGGGAGGTTTTGTATGGGAGAATCGGTATGGTCCGATACCGTTCATTTGCCGGAATTTGAGACGCTGCAGGGGGATGCCGAAACGGACGTATTAGTCATTGGAGGAGGACTCTGCGGCATTCTGTGTGCATACTTTTTAAAGCAGGCGGGCGTGGATTGTATGCTGGTGGAAGGGGAGCGCATAGCCGGTGGGATTACCCGAAATACCACGGCAAAACTCACTTCCCAGCATGGTCTGATCTATGACAGGCTGATCCGTACCCTGGGCAGGGAGAAGGCAGCAATTTATTGGAAAGCCAACGAGAATGCACTGGAACATTATCGGGAACTGGCGGACAAGATTCCCTGTGAATGGGAAGAAAAAGATGCCTATGTGTATTCTTTGCGGGACAGAGAGCGGATCGAGCGGGAGGTAAGAGCAGCCAATTCTCTTGGATTTCCTGCAGAATTTGTTCGGAAGCTGCCGTTGCCCTTCCCGACCCGGGGAGCAGTCTGTTTTCCCCATCAGGCACAGTTTCATCCGCTGAAATTGATTGCCCAAATTGCGAAGGAACTGCCGATCTATGAGAATACCTATGTTGACAATATACGGGGGAATACGGCAGTCACCGCACATGGCAGTATCCGGGCCGGGAGATTCATTGTGACAACCCATTTTCCCTTTCTGAACCGGCACGGGAGCTATTTTCTAAAGCTCTATCAGCATCGCTCCTATGTACTTGCATTGGAGCAGGCAACGAAAGTGGACGGAATGTATGTGGATGAAGCGCGAGGTGGGTTGTCCTTTCGTGAATACCGGGAATTCTTATTGCTGGGAGGAGGCGGTCATCGCACGGGAAAACAGGGCGGTGGCTGGAAAGAACTGGAAGCCTTTGCAGCGTCCAATTATCCGAATGCCCGGATTAAGTACCGCTGGGCAACCCAGGACTGTATGAGTCTTGACGGCATCCCCTATATCGGACAGTATTCGGCACGAACACCGAATCTCTATGTGGCAACCGGCTTCAACAAATGGGGTATGACATTCTCCATGGTAGCTGCCATGCTGCTTTGTGATCTGGTGCAGGGAAGGGAGAACTCCATGGCGGAGTTGTTTTCTCCAGGCCGCAGTATGTTGAAGCCGCAGCTTCTGTTCAATGTGCTGGAGACGGGAGTCAACTTCCTTACGCCGACACTCAGACGCTGTACGCATATGGGATGTGCCCTGAAGTGGAATCCGGGGGAGCATTCCTGGGATTGTCCCTGCCATGGTTCACGGTTTGGCAGAGACGGAGAAGTGCTTGACAATCCGGCAAAGTTTTCAAGGTGAGGAACCGGCAATCATCAATTTTCATATTCTGTGTTATTCCGTTTCTGACTGCGGACGAAAACCAGCCCAAAAGCCCCGGAAGTGAATCAACGTCATTTCAAAAAAAGCATCCGTACGCTAGTGTAAGGGTGCTTTTTTGAAAAGAAAATGCGGCAAATTTAGAATTGGAAGTTGGCAATATCTTTCGCTTCGAATAAAATATCACTTTATCGGCTTATTGTCCGAACGAATTCATACTGATATGTCATGAAGTACTTGTTCCAGAATCCTCTGGCATTCGGGTTGGCTGTTCCATGCGATTCACCCTCCAGGAAATCATTTTCCTCATGATTCCATTCTATTATTCCCGCAAGTTTTCCGTTGCACCCCATATTTCCGCCCAATTAATTAAAATTTCTTCTTTGTCCAATACTTTGATGATGAAAGGCTCCAAAGATATATACTTATCTTCCAGCTTTTGTGTATAAAGATAAGATTTCATCGTTCTGAAAATAGAAATTGACCGAGCTCTACAAATCGGACTTGATTGAGCGCTTTGAGTGAGAGATAACTAGCAGAATATCGAGTCAAATACCTGCTGAAATGAAAAATGCTGGATGCCAGTAGGTAAAAGAACCAGGAAATTCAAGTAGATTACCTGCTGAAACAATAATACAGATATGCCAGTAGGTAAAAAAACCAGGAAATTCAAGTAGATTACCTACTGAAACAATAATACAGATATGTCAGCAGGTAAAAGAACCAAGGAAATTGAGTAGATTACCTACTGATGCAATAATGCAAAATGTCAGTAGGTACAAGACAAGAATTCGCCTATTTCAATTTGTCTGATTTGTGCTTATGTGCCTGCCACAGACACCGCGCTTTCTTTTTATTGTATATGCCCGCTCAATTATTATTGTGGGCGGTGGCTTACATAATCTTTTGATCCATCAGTCCCAATCAATCTCATTTCGCGTTTTGGACCTACATATTTCAGGTTACATGATTTATCAATATTTTATCTCGCAATATCCTGTAACAGTTTCTTTGCATCCGTAACCTTTGTACGGTAGAAGTGTCTGCACAGGTAGATTGCCATGCTCATTTGCTTATCTTAAGCATGGCTGTTCGGTCTTGTTTTACCCTTATCGGAAAGTCGACGTTAGGCGTGTTCTGCAAACGGACAAACACAACTATCAGTAGAAAAATGGAGAAAAGACCACTTAAAATGAAATGAGAGTTGAAATGAGATGTTCTATACAACCATACATTGTGATATACTGACTGTAAATCAACCGAAAGGAGAGCTTGTCGATGGCAGGAACGATATTTTCAACCACACTTCAAGCACTTAGAAAAGGACGCGGTGTGACCCAGGAGCAGCTGGCTTCCTATCTCGGAGTCAGCCCGCAGGCAGTTTCCAAATGGGAGAACGGAAGTTATCCGGATGGAGATCTGCTTCCCCGGATCGCCGACTATTTTGGGGTTTCGATCGACTATCTGTACGGGCGGGATACGGAAAAGGTATCGTTGGAGCAGATGGTGATGGATTCCATCAAAGCAATCAAGGTCGGTGAGAACCTGGATCATTCGAAGCATTTCGAACAGATCATGCGCTATGTCTGGGCGGCGCAGATCGGGTTCTGGGTGGAGAACAAAACCTATTATGACCGCTCGGAACCGGAGGGCGATCATGTGGTGGCGTCAACCGTTACGGACAGCGCCGGATTTACCTATTTCCGTCTGAATAAGAGCCTGCAGTTCTATATGCTCATGAAAGAACCGAAGGAGGGGTTTGCCTCCTATTTCCGGGTGACGGACCGCCTGACAGAGTTTTTTTCTTTTCTGGGCAAAAGAGAGAATTTGGAGGTCCTGTTTTATCTGCTGTCCTTAAAAAACGGTGAGTGCGTCTCCATTTCCACCGTCTCAAGACGGCTCGGGATTTCGAAGGAAGCGGTCGGGACAGCGATGGAATATCTGGGTTCTGCTGTCAATAAAAGCAATCAGATACTGCAGAATGTATGTCTGCTGGATGAGCACGACAGAGAGGAAAAGATTTATGCGGTGAATGTCATGTCGGCGAGCTCTGTCCTGATGTTACTGGCGGGTGCGGATGCTTTTTTAAATCCTCCGGGGAGCTATGCTTTGTCGATCGGCAACAAGGGGAGAGCGTGGCTGGAGCGTGAGAAACTGAATTTCCTGCAAAAGGATTCCGGTTTGCGGCAGGAGGAAACAACCGGGGAAAGTCGAGGCAGAGGAAGGGGAAATTCGTGACATGAAAAGAAAAAAACAAGATGCAAAACAGGAGAAAAAGAATCCGCTTCATCGGGAATACGGGGTGATTCGAAATGTTCGTTTTGTCCTGAAGAATATGCTAAAGCACGACCGGTTCTTCTTTGTTTTGATCCCCCTGGGGATGCTGTGTGCACCGTTTATGAAGTATCTGTGGACCTTCTGGTCCAAGTTTATCATTGATATGATAACGGGAAATGCAGACAGCGGAGAACTGTTCCGAACAATGCTTGTGTTTGTGGTTATACAGCTTGCTACAACCATGCTCAATACTTTTTATGAAGCGCAGACCTGGTGGCGCTATATCGGTGCAAGAATGTCCATGCTCATCGAGATGAATCGTAAAGCGATGCGGATCGACTTTGAGCATTTGGAGAATCCGGATGTCATGGATTGCTATCAAAAGGCACAGAATTCCTGCAATAGTAACAATGTTGGAATCGAGGGGATGATGCAGCGCTCGACCAGCTTTTTGACTTCTCTGTCCGTGGTGATCGTGGGAATTGCCATTCTGGGCACCATGAACGGTTTTGTGGTGGCCTTGATGCTTGTCCTGGCATTCACCAACTTTGGAATCACGAATTACATCAACAAGACGGCGAAGGAGAAAGTCTGGGATCCGCTGGCACCCTGGTGGAGGAAGCATTATTACATGCAGAATACGACCACCAGCTTTGAGATGGCGAAGGATATTCGAATGTTTGGTCTCAGAGAATGGCTGATTGAGCAGTATCGCCGTCTCAATGCCATTCGCTATGATGCGCAGATCCGAAACGGGAAGCTGTGGTTTTGGGCTTCCATTTCCAGCAATGTGATGTGGTTTGTATCGCAGGTTTTGATTTACGCCTGGCTGGTATATTCGGTGGTGGAAGGAAATATGACGCTTGGTAATTTCAGCCTCTATCTGGCATCATCGGGAACTTTCTTTTCTTACATTTCTTCTCTGTTAGGCGACATCAGCGAACTGCTGGCGAGAAGTCGTGAGGTGGATGATTATCGAAGCTTTTTGGACTTTGACGGCGGGGATCGGAAACTACCCGGAAAGGAACTTCCAAAGCTTTCCTCCTACGAATTTGTATTTGATCATGTCTCTTTCCGCTATCCGAAGGCTGAGCGCTATGCTTTGGAGGATTTGAATCTGACCTTAAAGGCGGGTGAGCGTCTGGCTGTGGTGGGACTCAACGGTGCCGGAAAATCCACCATGATCAAGCTGCTGCTTCGGCTGTATGAACCCACGCAGGGACGCATTCTGCTCAATGGTGTGGATGTGCGGGAATATGATAAGCAGAGCTATTATGCGGCTTTTGCTCCGGTGTTTCAACAGGTGGAGTTGTTCGCCTTTCCCATGGAGGAAAATGTATCCATGAAAGAGCCGGAGAGAACGGATTCGAAGAGGGCGGAGGTGTGCCTTACGGCAGCAGGTCTGGGACAGAAATTATCCACACTTCCCGCGGGAGTTCGGACGGAGCTGCTCAAGGTGGTGTATGACGATGGAATTGATCTGTCGGGCGGTGAAAAGCAGAAGCTGGCTCTTGCAAGGGCTCTGTACAAGGACGCCCCGGTGGTGGTGTTGGATGAGCCCACGGCGGCGTTGGATGCGCTGGCAGAGTCAAAGCTGTATGAGGACTTTGATAAGCTGATCGGCGGAAAGACGGCGGTTTATATCAGTCACCGCCTCAGTTCCACGCAGTTTTGCAATCATGTTGCGATGTTTGTGGACGGAAAAGTGGTTGAGTACGGTACCCACGAACAGCTCTTGAAGGAGAATGGCGCCTATGCGGAGATGTTCCGGATTCAGGCTCAGTATTATGTTGAGGAGGCCGGGAAGAAAAAGGGGGAGGTGAGCGCAAATGGGGAAGTCTGAGGAAGAAAAGAAGAACCGCAAAGGAAACGGGCCGGTCATTCGGAAAACCCTCCGTTTTATGCTCCGAACCGCCTGGAAGGAAAAACCGTCCCTGTTTGTGGTATATGGCATTCAGTTTGCCGCCCAGCTGATCCAAAAGGTTCAGATTGTGATCCTGCCGAAGTTTTTGATGGATGAACTGACGCTGATCATACGGGGAGAAGGCTTATCAGTGCATGTGAAAAATGTGATCCTGTATGCGGCGATCATCTGCGGCATGAGTCTTCTCTCCAATGTGATGAATAATGTTGTGTATCAGTGGAGAGCTATTCTGGAGGAATGGTTCAACGAATATTTTGAGACACTTCTTGCTGATCATACCATGAAAATGGATTTTGAGCATACGGAGGACCCGGCGGTACTGGATCAGTTAAATCGTGCAAAGGAGGGAATCAGCTGGTACAGCGGCGGAGTAACCGGCGTTTTAAACAGCGTCTATAACATGGTTATCAACGTTACCGTCCTGGCCGGTGTCACCATGGTGATTGCTCTGACCTGTCCGTTGCTTCTGCCGATTCAGATTGTTGCTTTATTCCTGATCACGTTTTTAAATGCAAAGCAGAATCAGATTGAGATCGTGCAGTACGGGAAACTCGCAAAGATTAACCGTGTGTTTGGCTATTACCTGTACCGGCTGGCAGATTTTTCCTACGGGAAAGAGATCCGTCTGTATGACAGTGCCGAGATGATGTGCCGCAAGGCGGGACGCAAATCCGATGAGATGATCGGCACCTGGCGCGAACTCTCGGAGAGAAAGCGTACCTATTCCTGGGGAATGGATGTGGTCAATGCAATCCGGGACGGCTTAAGTTACTTTTACATGGGACTGCTTGCTATTACGGGGCGCATCACGGTGGGTGACTTTACCATGTGTGCTGCCGCGGCGTCGGAGCTGTACCAGGGAATGTGGGGGGTGGTGTCCGCGTGGCAGGATATCACGAAACGTTGTATTTATGCCAATGAATTTCTGGTGTTTCTGGAATATCCGGAGAGGCTCTCGAAGGGAGAGCGTCAGGTGAGAGGAGAAAAGCATACCATAGAGTTTTCTCACGTCAGCTTCCGCTATCCCCGCTCGGAACAATATGTGCTTAAGGATATTAACCTGACTATCTCCTCCGGAGAGCATTTGTCGGTGGTAGGGTTAAACGGTGCCGGAAAGACCACTTTTATTAAGCTGTTGTGTCGCTTGTACGATGTGACAGAGGGGGAGATTTTAATTGACGGTATCAACATTAAGGAGTATTCTGAAGCTGAGTATCGGAAGTTGTTTGCAGTGGTGTTTCAGGATTTCAAGCTGTTAGCCTTCAGTCTGAGGGAAAACATAACCTTTGGAGAAGCAGCGCAGGAAGAGGAGGTTAACAGAGTGCTGGAGTTGGCCGGCTTCTATGAGGATGCCAGGAAGCTCCCTGAAGGTCTTGATACCATGCTGTACAAGAGCTTTGATGAGCATGGAACGGAGCTCTCCGGCGGGCAACAGCAGAAAACTGCGATCGCCAGGGCATTGTATCGAAACGCCCCCATTGTCATCCTGGATGAGCCTACGGCGGCTCTGGATCCGGTGGCTGAGTACGATATCTACCGACACTTTGACTGCCTTGTGGGCAATCGGACGGCGATCTACATTTCCCACCGTCTGTCCAGCTGTAAGTTCTGTGACCGGATTGCCGTGTTTGCAGACAATACGATAAAGGAATACGGAACCCACAGCGAACTGGTGGGCAGAGAAAAGGGAATCTATGCCAAGATGTTTGCCGCACAGGCGCAACATTACGTGGAGGTTTAGTGTGAAAAATCACATTGATATGCTGATTTTCCACACGTCTATTTGTGCCGAGAACGTCACAAATAGACTCTGATCCGACAAGAGAAATTGCATTCGCAAATTTCTCTTGCGGTTCCTCGAACGAAACGTTCTCGGAATGGAGTATAAATGCAGGATACAATCTATGAAAAACCCAAACCGATTCGTGACAGGGAATACCGTTACGATTCCTTTCCAAACGGAAACGTGCTGTGCGCGAAAAAGAAGAACCGTCTTCCGGCGATGGGATGGAACAGCTGGAACGCGTTCGGCAGCGGCAATACGGAGCAGTTGACAAAGGATATGGCGGATGCGCTGGTGGCACTTCAATTGGACCGGCTGGGGTATCGCTACGTTGTTTTGGATGACGGCTGCTATCTGTCGGAGCGTGTGGATGGCAGACTCTCGAATGAGCCGGTGAAGTTCCCCGGGGGATTCCGGGCTCTGGCGGACTACATACACGCCCGGGGCCTAAAGTTTGGTATGTACAATGACATCGGAACGAATCTGTGTGCCGGTGCTGCGGTGGGAACCTGCGGTCATGAAATGACAGACGCCAGGTCCTATGTGGACTGGGGTGTGGACTTTTTAAAGGTGGATAACTGTTATTATCTGTGGGACAATGCAACCTTCTCGGATGCGGCCAATGCCAAATATGTTTACGCCCCCAACATTCGAAGCATCCGTGTGGAAGGCGAGGATTTCTCGGCCGCCTACAGCGCGGTGGAGTCGGGGGTATTGACCGGTCGGGTAGCCCGTATAAATGAGTACTATGTTACAGATATCGGAACCTTCGACGGAACGGGCCCCGGCCCCGCACCGGTGGGGGAACAGAGTAGTGAACTGGAATTTCGGGTTACGGTCGGGAAGGCGGGAGTCTATTCTCTGTACGTTACCTATGCCACCGGACAAGAAATCGGCGTGGGAAGCTGGCTGCAGGTTGCGGTGGGAAGAGGGGAGCAATCCCATGTGTTCTACGATGATTTTCTACCCTCCACCGAGACCACAGAGAGCTTCTGCGAATCGTCGGCCATACCGGTTACGCTGGAGGCGGGGGAAAACTGTCTGCGTTTTATGAATCACAGAAGGCAGGAGAATACGCTGGATTCCTACGCTACCCTGTTGGAGGCGCTGAATGCGGCAAAGCCCGATCACGATATTCTTTTATCCATCTGTGAGTGGGGCAAGACCCAGCCCCAGAACTGGGGCTATAAGGTGGGAGATTCCTGGAGAATCTTAAATGACATCACCTTCCGGGTGGGAGCCGACGGAGATCCGGGCACGGGAGCATGGACGGATGACTATACGCCCAGCGTTACCTCCCAGTACAATAAAGCGGTGATCATGGATGAGTTTGCAGGCCCGGACAAGGGCTGGAACGATCCGGATATGCTGATGGTGGGGATGAACGGATTGACGGACGTAATGTGCAAAACCCACTTTACTATGTGGTGTATGATGAATGCACCCCTGATGCTGGGACTGGATTTGCGGCGTATACAAATCGGTGATAAGTTTTGGAAGATACTTGCCAATCGGGAACTGATTGCCCTGAATCAGGATGCTCTCGGCGTACAGGCCAAGCGGGTGTTTTGCAGTCTCGCTCCCGAGAGACCGGACAGTAGTTATATCACCGACAACGACCGTGTCGATATTCTGGCAAAACCTCTGGCGGACGGAAGTGTTGCCATCTCCTTTATCAATGTGAGTGAGGAGACAAAGGGTGCCTGTCACGTGACGGTTGAGCGGCTGGTTCAGATGCTTGGACATAAAATGGCCAATCGGGATGCCTTTGAACGGGCAGCGCAATATCGGGTAACGGATCTGTGGACGGGAGAGTGTACCATGAACGCTACCGGAACCTTTGAAGTGCGCAGTCTGGCAGCGTGTGACAATGTCACGATCCGTGTGACACCCATTGGACTATGAGGACAGCGTAAGAGGAACGGATGACAATCGAAGACTTTGTGACAAGAATATGGGAGCAGCCGATGGTTCGGGAGGCCTTGCAGGCTTCTATGAAGCAGCCGGCTTCTCTGGCGGAGTACGGACATCAGAGAGGCTGGCTGGAGGATCAGGATGTAACCGGGTGGCATAGGGAGATCAACCGTATGACAGCCGCCAGAATCATTCATGAGATTCTGCAAAAAGAGCTGGGCGAACCGGATGAAGAGAGCTGGCGGGGAGCCGAGTGTCTCGCGGATCTGTACGATTGTCATACCTGCGTCAATCATGTGGCGCAGGTATATTCTAAGGGGATCATGGAGGCGGAGGAGGATGGGAGACTTTTCGGGATGCGCCGGGAACTGACCGATGCGCAGGCACAGGTCATTCTTCCCCGGATTGCCTCGGTGACAGCAAGAAAAAAACCGCCGGAAACGGATTCGGGTCATCCTGACACGATCAGGCTCTCCTACAGGGAAGCCCTTCCGCGTCTGAAGGAAGAAAGGAATGCGATCTTGATCGATGTGAGAACCCTTCGGGAATACGAGGAAGACCATCTGCCGGGAGCGGTATCCATTCCGATGGCATCCATTCTAAACGATCCCAAAAGCATTGCGGTGACACCCGGACAAGCGCTGTTCTTTTACTGCGGGCAGGGATATCAGAGTGAAATAGCCGCAGAGTGTGTGGCGCAGGCCGGATATGAAAAGGTCTTTTATTTTGGATTGAAATCTTGACAGTAAATCGGTATAATCTATAATATTTTTTAATATATATCATGCGATATATAACATGTAAATGAGAGTGCCGGGGGGAATAGAATGGCTCCGAGAAATAAATTCACAAGGGAAGAAATGGTTGCGGCGGCTGTGCGTGTCGTCCGAGCGGGAGGGATTGACGCACTTACGGCAAAGTCCCTGGCCGGCGAACTGGGGGTTTCCACACAACCCATATTTACATGCTTTCACACCATTGATGAGGCGAAGCGGGAGGTCTGCCTGGCAGCGGAGAAAATGTACGAGGATTATGTGAAGGAGGGGCTTAGCGAGAATCCTCCTTTTTTGGGAGTCGGCAGAAAATACATCTGTTTCGCCAAAGAGCATCCCCAGCTCTACCGGCTACTATTTTTGTCGGCGTACGGAAGTGAGAACCGGAGTGCCATGAGAGCGCTCCGGCATTCCCAGGAGCTGATAAGAGAGTCTCTGCAGCAGACCTACTGTCTCGATTCACAGACGGCAGATCGTTACTTTCGGGATATGTGGCTCGTGGCGCACAGCCTTGCGACGCTGATTGTGACCGGAAACTGCACGTACAGCGATCAGGAGATCGGTCGGATATTGACCGGGTTCAGCGTAAGCCTCTGCAAAGCCATCAAGGAGATTCCCGGTTTTGCGGAGAACAGCTTTGACATAGACGCAGTTTTTCAAGAACTGGTAGAGGAGGGAAATTGATATGATAAAAATGCAGATTTGCTGTCTGCTGATCATTTTATTTATGGCAGCGGTATATTTTCGGTCCAGGCGGGTGAGGACTTATTCCCATATCATTTTTTCACTCTCTCTTGGGACCATGGTCGTAAATCTTGTGTTTGACATGATAACGGTTTATACGGTCAATCATTTAGACATAATTTCTCCCATTTTAAACCGGGTGTGCCATATAATCTTTTTGGGAAGCCTCATCATGGAGGTTTTTTTGTTTTATTTATACAGTCGTGTCCTGATTGACGAAACGCTTTCTAAGAAGAGACTCTGGATGATGGCTGTGCCGGTGTGGGGCGCATGGATTGGACTGGTTACGCTTCCCTTTGAATATGTGGAGACACCGCAGGGAAATTACTCCTGGGGACCGGCTGTCTTTACGGTACATACCCTGGTGTTGTTTTATATCTTTCTGATTCTTGGAATTCTGGCGCGCAACTGGCGTAAGATCAACCCCAAGAAACGGTATGTGGTAGCCCTTGCATTTGGAATTCAGATTGTGGTTTTGACGGTTCAGACCGTAATTCCGACCTCATTGATCAGCGGTATGGGACTGACCTTGATTAATCTGGCTTTTTTCTTGACGGTGGAGAGCCCGGATGTGCTGCTGATGGAGAAACTGCGGGTGGAGAAGGAGCGCGCGGACGAAGCCAATGAGGCCAAGTCCATCTTCCTGTCCAATATGTCGCATGAGATCAGAACCCCGATGAATGCCATTGTGGGGATGACGGATATTCTGCTGCGGGAGGAGCAGTCCCGAAACAAAAGGGAATATCTGAACAATATTAAGAATTCCGGTGAGGCGCTTTTGACGATTATCAATGATATTCTGGATTTTTCCAAAATTGAGTCGGGCAAGCTTGAGATTATCGAGGAAAAATATGAGCCCATGTCCATGTTCCACGACCTGTCCATGATTTTTCTCAATCGCATCGGCGACAAGAAGATTGAGCTTTTGTATGAGATTGACAAAAATATGCCCGCCGGACTGTATGGGGACGGGAAACGTCTCAGACAGGTGATTATTAACCTCATGAACAACGCGATCAAGTTCACGGAGAGCGGCTATGTCCGTTTGAAGGTAGAATGTAAGGAAACGGCGTCTGACCGCATTCAGCTGTCATTTTTTGTGGAAGATACCGGACAGGGCATCCGCGAGGAGGATCTCGGTAAACTGTTCCGGTCCTTTGAACAGGTGGATACCCGGCGTAACCGCAATCAGGAGGGAACCGGTCTGGGACTTGCAATCTGTAAACAGCTTGTGCAGCTGATGGGAGGAGAAATCGGTGTTCAAAGCACTTATGGAAAGGGAAGTACCTTCTATTTTACGATTTCCCAGGGCATCACAGACAGACGACCGGCGGCAGTGCTTGAAGAGAAAACGCTGCGCAAGAGCGTGGGATTTCGAATCATAAATCCGGCGGTCAGGGAGCAGCTGGAACGACTTGCGGCAGCCTATGGTGTGGATTGCTTCTGCGCGGATGACGAATTGGATCGGTCGCCGGATGTCCTTATGTTGGACAGCGCCGATCGAATTTCGGGGGAAGAGAAAAAGCGCCGGGAAGAAGCCGGTACCGAGATCTGCGTGCTTCAGAATCCTATGTTGGAAAACTTTATGGATCATGGAGTGGCGGTTATCAACAAACCTCTGTATAGTCTGAACTTCTGTCAGCTCATTAACGGGGATGAACTGGTGTACCGCAGTGCCGGGGAGGAGACGCTGAATTTCACAGCCCCTGCGGCCTGCGTTCTCATTGTGGATGACAATGAAATCAACCGGAAGGTGGCGGTGGGACTTATGGAGCCGTACCGGATGCAGATGGATACGGCTCCGGACGCCAAAACGGCAATTGAGAAGATCCGTAAAAAGCATTACGACATGGTATTTATGGATCACATGATGCCTGGGATGGATGGAATGGAAGCAACGGCTGTGATTCGCAGTCTGGAGGGAGAAGCGTACCGGAAGCTGCCCATCATTGCACTTTCAGCCAATACCACATCCGAGGCGAGGGAGATGTTCCTAAGGGGCGGAATGAGTGATTTTCTGGCAAAGCCCATTTCGTTAAAGGAGCTTGCCGGGTGCATTCTTAGGTGGCTTCCCGGTGAAATGGTGAACATGGCGGAGGCGGAGCTCGGACAGCAAACAGAGACGGCGGTGTCAGAGAAACCTCTCCGGATTGACGGCATCGATGTGACGGAGGGAGTGAAAAACTGTGGCTCCCGGAAGCTTTTCACGGAATTGTTGGGAGATTTCCACAAACTGATCCAGCCCAAATGCGCGAAGCTGGAGGAATGCCTGCGGGATGGTAAGCTGCGTGATTTTACCATAGAAGTGCATGCGCTGAAAAATGCCGCCCGTATGATCGGGGCAGTGGAATTGTCCGGGATGTTTTATGAGATGGAGCAGCTGGGCAATGCCGGGAAACAGGAGGAGATTGAGAAGGGCATGCCCCGGCTTTTGGAGCGCTACCGAAGCTACCGGGAAAAGCTATCCGAATATGCGCCGGCGAGGAAACAGACAGTTTCGGTATCCCCGGAGGAAATGAAACAAACCCTGTTGTGTCTTCGGGATGCCATGGACAATTTTGATCTCGACGCAGCAGACCGCGCCATGAAGCAGCTGGAAACCTACGACTTCCCGCCGCAGCTTAAGCCTTCGCTGGAAAAGCTCAGCGCCTATGTGGCGGATGTGGCGATGGAGGATGTGATGCGGACAACTCAGGAGATCTGTGAGCTGTTGAAATAAATGAATTACCATTTCGGAAATGTGTTTCTGATTCGAATAGCTAAATTCATTCTTAGCAACACAAATCCGAAAATAAGTAAATAAAAAACCAGAACAAACACTATATAACACTTGACAACAGTATACGACTGTTATATAGTGTTTATCGGAGAGGTGATACATATGCATATTATCCTGAACAACTCTTCGATGATTCCGATTTATGAGCAGCTGATGGAACAGGTCAAGAGCCAGATTATCAGCGGAGAGATCAAAGAAAACGAAGTTCTTCCGTCCGTGCGTGCACTTTCCGCCGAGCTTAAGATCAGTGCGCTCACCGCGAAAAAAGCGTACGACCGTCTGGAGGACGAGGGCTTTGTCATTACCGTTCACGGGAAGGGGACCTTTGTTGCGGCCACCGACCGGCAGCTTGCTGTGGAAGCGCGCAGAAAGGCTGTGGAGGACGATTTCCGTCTGGCTGTGGAAAAGGCTCGTACAATCGGGATGACGAGAGAGGAAGTATTGGAAGTCGTTGAGATTATGTTGGAGGAATAAGCATGGTAACAGTGAAGAATCTGACCAAAAGGTATGGGGATTACACGCTCAATCTGTCGCTGGAGCTTCCGGACGGAATGATCACGGGCATTGTCGGCAAGAATGGTGCCGGTAAGAGTACAACCATCAAATCCATCCTTGGATTGATTACGCCGGATGAGGGCAGCGTTACGGTATTTGGCAAGGAGGCGAGAGCACTTTCCTGTGCGGACAAGGAAGAGATCGGAGTTGCCTTGTCCGATTCCGGATTCAGTATGTATCTGACCATCCGGGATGTGATCTGTGTTTTGAAGAAGATGTATCATCGGTTTGACGAGAAAATGTTCGTGGGGAAATGTGAAGAACTCGGATTGCCCGTTGATAAACAGATCAAGAATTTTTCCACCGGAATGAAAGCCAAGTTGCGGGTGCTGGTTGCGGTGAGTCACAGGGCGAGGTTGTTGATTCTGGATGAGCCCACAGCAGGCCTGGATGTGGAGGCAAGAAACGACATACTGGATTTGCTTCGGGAATATATGAGAGAGGATGAAAACAGATCGATTCTGATTTCCTCCCACATTTCATCGGATTTGGAGGGACTGTGTGACGACCTTTACTTGATTCATGACGGGCGGGTACTGCTTCATGAGGAGACCGACCGGATTCTCTCGGAGTATGCGATCCTGAAGGTGGATGAGAGCGAGTATTCTGCACTGGATCAAAAGTACATTCTGAAGACCAGGAAGGAGCCTTTCGGATATGCATGTCTGACCGATCAGAAAAAGTTCTACGGGGAGAATTACCCCCGAATGATTGTGGAAAAGGCCAATATTGATGATTTGATTCTATTCATGACGGGAGGTAAGTAGGATGTCAGGGTTGCTGGTGAAAGATTTCCGATTATTGTTACAGAGAAAACAGGCAGTTATTATGATGCTGGTGATCGCAGTTTTTATAAGTTTTTCGATTGGAGAAGAGTTTATTCTGGGGTACCTTACATTTATCGGTCTGATTCTGGCCACGAGCAGTATCAGTTACGATGAGTTTGATAACGGATATCCGTTTTTGATGACCCTTCCGATCACAAATAAGACCTATGTCCTTGAGAAGTATGTACTGAGCGCCGGGGCCATGCTTTTCAGCTGGCTGGTGGCTCTTGTGATTAGTTTTGCAACCAAGATGATGCATGGCGCGCCGATTCAGCCCGCAGAAGACCTGCTCGGTGCGGTACTGATACTTTTCTTCCCCTGTCTTTTGATGAACATCATGATACCGATTCAGTTAAAGTTCGGCTCGGAGAAGAGTAGAATTGTGTTACTTGCCATAGGTGGCATCGGAGCCATCATCGGTTATGGAGCCGCAGGATTTATGGAAAAAATCGGGGATGATATTGATGACATTATACAAACACTGGATCGAATAACCCCCGCAACAGCTTTCCTGCTTTTGACCGTTTTGGTCATTGCTACACTGTTTATTTCCTATCGGATCAGCAATGTCATCATGGATCGGAAGATCCTGTAATGGGGAATGAGAATTCGTGAGATTCGGTTTCGGAAGAATATTTTGAGAAGGAAAACACAGATGTATAAGCATATTGTGCAGTATTACGAGACGGATAAGATGGGAATCACCCACCACTCAAATTACATTCGCTGGATGGAGGAGGCAAGAATTGCATTCCTTTCAGAAATCGGGTGGGATTATGCCAAACTGGAAGCCTGTGGTGTGATCTCACCGGTAACATCCGTCGAATGCAAATACCGGCAGTCCACCACTTTTCCTGACGAGATTTCCATCGCGGTATCTGTGGAGGAATTCAAGGGTGTCAAACTGAAGCTGAGATACCGCATGTTCAATTCCGAGGGCAAGCTGGTCTGTACGGCCGGGTCGGAGCACTGTTTTTTGAATGCGCAGGGAATTCCGATCCGAATGAATAAAGAATATCCGGAGTTCTATGCGCAACTGGTACGGTTGGCACAGGAAGGTGCCGAAGAAACTTTGTAGAAATACCAAGATGTTTGTCGATAGATCGTGTAAACAAATGCTGTAAAATGACGAGACAGTATGATAAAATGAATAGGACAATCCCTGAAACCCCGAAAAAAGGAATGCAGAATGGTTTATTTGGATGGTATGGTGGTCTCCTATTTTGATATCTACTTCCTGCCGTGCGTCTGCCTGACGGCAATTGCGTTCTTTCTGCTCCACAACAAACTGATGGAACGCAGGGTGAAGTGGTATTTTTATGCCCTCATTATCGCGTGTCTGGTGGAGGTTTTCGGTTATTGCTTCGAGATATGGGCACGAACCTGGACAAAGCCGAGCATCTTACGGACAGCGATAGATGCTCTGGGATATGCGATAAGGCCGCTAATTCTCTATCTGGTGACGCTGATTGCACTCCGATCCAGCTCCAACAAATACATTAAAAGGCTCCTTGCAGTTCCCACAATCATCTGTGCCGTTGCGGGGATCTCCACCTTCTTTTGCAAGCTTGTCTATTGGTACGATGAGAACAACCGGGTGGTACGCGGACCGCTGTTTTATACCGGCTATGTGATGATTATCCTGTCAGTGTTGTCGCTGGTGATTGTCAGTGCAACCATCGCGGTCCACAGGGAGAATAAATATGAGGTTTCCTTCCTGGCGATCATTGTCGTGTTGATACTTGCGGGTATCTATGCGGAATTTATGGACCGCGGAGTGATGGTGCGCTGCGGGAGTGTTACACTGTCTACGCTTTTGTATTATTTCTTCTTTCAAACGGAATTGTACAAGGATTCCATTCTGGAAGAGCATATGAAGGTGGAAAAGCAGAATGCAAAGCTTGCGAGGCAGGAGGCAGAGCTGGCGGAAAAGAGAAATCAGATTATGGTTTCCCAGATACAGCCTCATTTCATATTCAATGTGCTGGGAAGCATTGAACAGCTGTGTAATGTGAATCCGAAGAAAGCAGGAAAGGCACTCCACAGCTTTGCGCGGTATCTGAGGACCAATCTTGACTCCCTGGGCAGAACCGGTCTTGTGCAGTTTAAGGCGGAGCTTCAGCATGTACGGACCTATATGGCCCTTGAAGAACTGCGGTTTGAAGAGGATCTTCACTACGTGGAGGATATTGAGACGGACGCTTTTTCACTTCCGGCACTGTCGGTGCAGCCTCTGATTGAAAATGCAGTGAAGCATGGGATGATGAGTAAGGCGGAGGGAATTCTTACGGTACGGCTCAGCACGCGGGCGGTTGTTGACGGAAGCCTGATTCGGATAGAGGATGACGGCGGAGGATTTGACCTGAGAGAAACGCCCGAGGATAACCGGGCGCATATCGGACTCTCCAATGTGAAAGAGCGCATCCGTGCAATGACCGGGGGAGATCTGATGATCGAGAGTGTCAAGGGAATCGGGACAACCATTACGATATGGCTTCCGAAAGGAGTGACCAATGAGAATTCTTGCGGTTGATGATGAGAAACTGATGTTGGCAGCGTTAATGGACAGCATTGCAGAGGCGGAGCCCGATGCGGAGATATACGCCTTTCGGAAGGCCCAGGAGGCACTAAACTTTGCCAGAGAGAATGAGATCGATGTCGCCTTTTTAGATATTCGGATGCGCGGAATGGACGGGTTGGAACTGGGTCGGGAAGTGCTCAATCTGTACCCGGAGCTAAACCTGATTTTCTGTACAGGATACGATGAGTATATCTCGGAGGCTTTCCGGGAGATCCGTTGCAACGGATATATTACCAAGCCCGTGGATGCTGTCCAGATTGCAACAGAGCTCGCGCATCTGCGCGTCCCCATGGCACGCGGTAAAAACGATGAGGAAAAGACGGTTTCCATCCGATGCTTTGGCTATTTTGAGGCGTTTGTCAAGGGCAAACCGCTGGAATTCGGCAGCGGAAAAACGAAAGAGCTGTTTGCGTATCTGGTACATAGTTGCGGTCGTGTGTGCTCCAATCAGGAGATTATGACCTGTATGTGGGAGGATGACAAAGATCATTACTCCTACTTTAAAAAAATGCGAAAGGATCTGGAGGATACGCTTCAAAAGAACCATTGCGAAGATATTTTGTTCCGGCAATGGGGGGGACTCGGAATCGATACCGAGAAAGTAACCTGTGATTTGTACAGCTGGAAGAAGAAACATAACGGGCCTTACAAGGGCGATTACATGCTGCAATATTCCTGGGCGAACGGCTGTAGCTGGAGAATATAGATGCGGAGGGAAATCATCACCATGCAGAGGGTGAAAAAGTATGCGGAACTGGACGAGTGCGGAAAAAGAAGATTCTGGGAGCTGATGCAGGAGTATCTTCCGGACTGTGATCCGGATCAGGTGAGGGATTGCTGCGAAGAGTACGGCGAGGCATATTGCGCAGTGGAAAATGCGGAAGGTGTTGTCGGAGTTATTTTCGGATGGCCCAGGCGTGTGGTTGTATCCGATGATTCCTCCTTTTCTCTGGACGGAATAGCGGTGGAAGAAAAGTGGCACAGAAAGGGATACGGAAGATTGCTTATACAGGCGATGGAGAAGGCGGCGGCCCTCTATCACTGTGACAGTATATCGGTGGGATCGGCCGGCGGCTATGTGGAGGAGTTCTATATCGCCAACGGGTTTATCCCCCGGACCTATAAAATATACAAAGACGGTGCGATTACGGTAGCCAGAGAGTTTCAGGGAATGGAGGATTATCGGACATACCAAAGACCGGCGGAGGATGGCTTTGTTGTGCTGGATAAACCGATCGGACAATGAGAATGAAGGAAAGGTAAGGTGAAAGCATGGATAAGAAGAAAAATCAGAAGTGTGTAAGAGTGCTGTTCGCAATCCGGATCATCCTGTGGCTTGTTGCTGCAGGGGCAACTTTCTATTGGATATGGTGGTCTTTTAAACTCTATGAGATGGGCATCCATGATGTGTATGAGTATGCAGGGGAACTTCGACCCGTGTTCGGACGATGTCTGTTGATTTCCATTGGAAGTATCGTCATCAGCCTGATCCTTCGAAGCGTCAGTGACAGGATCAAACGGACGAATCGGACAAAGGACGAAGAAGAGGAAGATAATCCCGGGTGATGAAACAGTAGCAGATAAGGAGGATAACAATGATTGCAAAGAATCCACCCATGGGCTGGAACAGCTGGGACTGTTTCGGTGCCGCGGTAAATGAAGAGCAGGTTCGGGCGAATGCAGACTATATGGCAGCAAATTTAAAGGAATACGGCTGGGAGTATGTGGTGGTCGATATTCAGTGGTATCAGCCCACGGCTGGTTCTCATGCATACGAGCCCTTCTCGGATCTGAACATGGACGGGTACGGGCGACTTCTTCCGGCAGAGAATCGTTTTCCCTCTGCAGCGGGCGGGAAAGGGTTTGCTCCGCTTGCCGAATATGTGCACAGCCTTGGGTTAAAATTCGGTATCCATATCATGCGCGGAATGCCGAGAATGGCCGCCCACAGGAATCTTCCGATTTGGAATTCTCCGTTCCATGCAAGAGAAGTGGCCGATCCCAATTCCATCTGTGTCTGGAATCCGGATATGTACGGATTAAAATGTGAGAGTATGGAGGCCGGAGCCCGAGCTTATTATGACAGTATCTTTGCGCTCTATGCAGAGTGGGGCGTGGACTTTGTTAAGGTGGATGATATTGCGAGGGAGTACCCGCACTGTAAGCGTGAAATCGAACTGATCAGTGAAGCGGTCAGAGGCTGCGGCAGAGATATGGTGCTCTCCCTCTCGCCCGGACCGGCTCCTCTGGATCGGGCGGAGCATTTGAAAAAGTATGCCAATATGTGGCGTATTACCGATGATTTCTGGGATGACTGGAGACTTCTGTACGCCATGTTTGAACGGGCTGAGAAATGGTGTACCCACTCCGGCCCCGGCCACTGGCCCGATGCGGATATGCTTCCCGTGGGCGCACTCAGACAGTGCACGGACACCGGCGACTGGACGCGCTTTACACAGGAGGAACAGGTGACTATGATGAGTCTGTGGTGTATGATGCGAGCACCGCTGATCGCAGGAGGGGATCTTCCGAAAAACGATGTCTTTACACTTAAGCTTTTGACCAATCGGGATGTGCTGGAGATTGAGACGACCACCCATTGTGCCCATCAGCTGTACCGGACCGAGGAGGAGATTGCATGGATTGCCCCCAGAAGGGACGGAGAGGGAGTGTATGTTGCACTTTTCAATCTTTCGGAGCAGAGTCGTACCGTACGTTTTCTCCCGGAGGAATATGATCTTGGGGAATACACTGCAGCCCGTGAGCTGTGGAGCGGCCGGGAGGCGTTTCTTACGGGCAGCGTTGAGACAGAGATTCCAGGACACGGTGCTGTGATCTATCGCTTCAGCAAATAAGGAAAGATAGTTCAATTGATTCCTTTTAACTTCATGCGTGGTTTCAGGTATTTGGAAAATTGTCCGTTAAAATGGTTGAAAAGGCTTCGCTAATTCAAGGCGAAGCTTTTTTCATAGTCAGATAGTTGGAATTGATCGAACTCTTTGAATTTCCTCGATTTCCTTGGCCTATTTACCTACTGACATCCTGCATTATAGCCTCAGTAGGTAAAAGTGACGCAAATTGTTCGGTGTTGAAAAAAAGGCGATTTCAAGGTACAATAGAGAGTAAGAGATTGTAGGCTGTCCGGATTGCGCCTATTGACAAGAGAGAAGAGTATGAACGGAAAAAACGGCAGACGAAAAAATATAGCATTGTTTATGGGAATTCTGGAAAATGAAATCTCGGCAGCAATCCTGGAGGGAGCGGCGAAGGGAGCGCAGGAAATCGGGGCGGATTTGATCGTATTTCCCATGGACATCATTGATGCGGCATATTCCGATACCGATGTAAACAGCTACCGTTATCAGAACAATACACTGGATACTTTTCTGAGTGTACACCATATTGATGGAATTGTGATTGAATATGGAACGGTTGTCTCTGCAATGTCAGATGACCAGAAAAAGGGATTTTTAGACAAGATCGGAGCGATACCGACGATTCTGTTGTCTGAGGATGCGGAAGGGTACAGCAGTCTATGTGTGGACAACCGGGTGGGCCTGAAAGAACTGATCGAACACTTGATTGATGTCCATTATTGTTCGCAGATTTGTTATCTCTCCGGACCGAAGGATAATCATGATGCACAGGAGCGGCTGGACGTCTATCGCCGGGTTGTGCGCGAACGGGGACTTGACCTGGATGAAGGCTGGGTCGTGTATGGCAATTTCTCGGTTTATGTGGAGGAGCTGGTAACGGATTTTGTGCGCAGACACCCGGGTGTTGAGGCAATCGTCTGTGCAAACGACCATATGGCCATGGGAGCATGCGCCGCTATCAAGAAACTGGGACTCATCCCCGGAAAAGACATTCTGGTGACCGGGTTTGATGATATTATGCCGGCTCTTTTGATGAATCCTTCTCTGACGACCGTTAAGGCGGACCCGGAACTGCTATCCTATCGGGCGGTTCTTGCGCTGGAGCATCCTAAGGACCTCACCAATCTGCAAAAGGTTCCGACCCGGATGATACTTCGGGAATCCTGCGGATGCGGGTGCGAAAACAGCATTGGCGGGCAAAGTGAACATCCGGGAGATGCAAATCCGTCGGATTGGAGGGAGAGCACCAGAGCCAGACTTTTGGAAAATGCGAGAAGGTCATCCTATGAGCATGAGCTGGGAAATGTGACCAGACAGATGGTGTTCTTTCATGAAAATGAGGCGGACCTCTTCCTTTCGATCCTAAAGACCTTAAAGAGACTTCAGATCGACAGCTGCTATATTTTTCTGTTTGATACACACATCCCGCATCGGAAGGGAATGAACTGGACCATGCCGGAGCAGGTGAATCTCATGGCATATTACCGCGGGGAGGAAGTTCATACCTTCGAGTACGGAGAGAAGGTGTGTGTGACAAGGGATCTTTTCGGGTATGATTTCTTCGACAGTGAAGAGCGCGAAGATTATGTGACAGTTCCGCTCTTTTTCGGAGAAAATCAAATGGGATATCTGGTTGCAGGGGCACAAAGCGGTGACTTCCAGTACATCTTTCAGATGGCGGGGCAGATATCCAATACGCTGGCGATTATCAACATCCTGAAAACGCAGGAGAGGATGAAGCAGGAACTGGCAGAAGCCAATCAGTCGAAGAGTCAATTCCTTGCCAATATGTCGCATGAGATTCGTACTCCCATCAATGCCATCATCGGTTTCAATGAGATGATACTGCGGGAGAGCCGTGAGGAAGCCATATCCGAGTATGCGGTGGATGTCAAAAGTGCAGCGGATACCCTGTTGGTTCTGGTGAATGAAATTCTGGATTTCTCAAAAATCGAAGCGGGTAAGATGACTCTGGTTATGTCTGAATACCGGCTTCACGATTTGATCAACGATTCACTCAGTATGATTGATAACCGCGCCCGCAAAAAAGGGCTGGAATTAAAGGCGGAGTATGATGCAAAACTCCCCGACGGACTGTATGGGGATGATGGGAGACTACGGCAGATTCTGTTAAATCTATTGACAAATGCAGTCAAGTATACGGATAGAGGAAGCGTCACGCTGAAGGTATCCGGACAACGTAAGGAGCAGGAAATTCTGCTTACCTTTGCGGTGCAGGATACCGGCATCGGAATTAAAGAAGAGGATATCGAGCATCTCTTTCACGAGTTTGAGAGAATCGAGGAGAGACGCAATCGTCATATTGAGGGAACCGGTCTGGGGATTAATATATCGGCGGGACTGTTGGCTCTTATGGGCAGCAGATTGCGGGTAAAGAGTGTCTACAACGAAGGATCGGAGTTCTTTTTTACGGTGAGTCAACAGATTGTTGACGATACGCCGCTTGAAAAAGCGTTCGTAAAGACTTCGGAGAAAAACCGGGACTCCTACGTGCCGGAGTTTACCGCGCCGGATGCAAGAATTTTGGTTGTGGATGACAATCGAATGAATCGGAAAGTCATCCGGAACCTCGTAAAGGGGACGCTGATACAGATGGAAGAGGCTGACAGCGGGAGAGCCTGCCTGGAAATGGTGGAGAACAACCATTACGACCTCGTCCTGCTGGATCACATGATGCCGGAGATGGACGGTATCGAGACACTCCGGGCGATGCAGCGCATGGAAACCTTTGCAGGACATGAGACTCCGGTGATTGCACTTACTGCCAACGCAATCGCAGGGGTTGAGGAGATGTATCTGGAGTGCGGCTTTGATGATTACCTGTCAAAACCCGTACACCCGGATCTGTTAAACCGACTCCTGCTCAAATACATAGATCCGGTCAAAGTGACTGTTACAAGCATTTAGAGGAACAAATGGGGGAGCGCGGCTGACAAAAAGATGCCATGAGAAGCGCTTAAGCGTCTACGGAATGGAGTAAATATGGAGATTGGGAAAGTACAGGCGCAGATTGAAAGCCTTTCCGGCAAGCATGTAAAGTTTTCGGAATCCATTATTCCGAATGCTTCCAAAATATACGGAGTTCCGATCCCGGAGCTTCGAAAACTGGCCAGGCAAATTGCGCGGGAGGATTATGAGGGGTTCCTGCGAGCCAATCCTCTGGACAGCTTTGAGATGCAGAACCTTCAGGCTTTTGTCATCGGATATGCGCGGGATGACATTCATAAGCTCTTGTACTATATGGAGGAGTTCCTTCCCAAAATCCATGACTGGTGTGTGAATGATGCTCTGTGTCAGACCTTTCATGCCGCGCGCAAATATCCGGAACAGACCTGGGAGTTTCTGATGCGCTATCGAAACAGCAGGCAGGAGTTTGAGGTGCGCGTAGTTGCGGTGATGCTGCTCAGTCATTTTCTGACGGATGCGTATATTGATGCGGTGCTTGCGGTGCTGGACGGATTGTACGTGGGGGAGCCGGATAACCCGAAGGATGCTTATTATGCCAAGATGGGAGTCGCCTGGGCGATTGCCACTGTGATGGCGAAGTATCCCGACAAGTGTAGGGAATATATGCAGCCGGGAAGAAATCACCTGGAGCGATGGACCTATAACAAAGCACTTACCAAGATGCGGGAGTCGTTCCGCGTAAGTGAAGAAATCAAGGAATGGACACGAAGCATGCGGATGCGCTGATTTTTCACGTGGCTGTTTGTGATGTCCCTGGAATGGAGGATATTTATGAGTAGATTTGTACGGGATCTTGAGTTGGATCAGCCCATTGACGTGGTCAGCATGGTGATGGACGACTACCTGTTTCACCATCAGTTTATCAGAACGGACTGGAACGGGGAGATGGTGTTTTCACTGCGAGATAAATACGGAAACCAGCGCTATCTGAAGTGGTCCTACGTCAACCGGGTGTTTCACCTGGAAGCATGGGTTAAAAATCTGTTCGGAGGCGAAAGCGACTTAAGGGGTGCCGGCCTTGGACGGAGTGAATTCCGCAGGGATTTAAATCGTCTGCTGGAGCGTCTTAAGACCCAGAACGCGGCACAGCTGTCCGGTGGACATATCGGGGAAGATCCGCTTCATCACAGCAATGACTATGAGGCGGAGCATACGTTTCACAAGACAAATCCCACTCAGGTGTACCCTCAGGCGGGTGACACCCAATCGGTGGATTTCGGAGAAATCCCGGAAACTGTGGGAACGGACAAGACGCAGGATGAAACAAAGCTCTGGTTCATGGTTATTTTTGCCGTTGTCTTTTGTCTTGCGGGATCCTTCATCGGACTGATTCTGGCAGCGGTGGTAATACAGAGAGCGTCGCGGCTTCATAGTGAAAGGGGCAGTAAGATGCGTCTTCTGTGCATCGTTGCCATTGTGATCTTTATGGTGAGGATTATGGCAACCTTCGGAATCGGAATCGTGTCATTGCTTTAGTGCCGGGTAGGTCAAAGCCAGGAGATCAAATACAGGAAGTTCGATACAGGGGTGTCAGAGGAAGCAGAGGAATCAGGAATGAAGTTACTGAAACGCATATTTTACGGAATCTGCATATTGATGATCGCACTTTGCGCAGGGATAATGCTCTGCGCTTTTAATCCTGCCCTGACACAGCAGATCGCCCGGACCCTGTACGGAGAGGACGGACATTCCGGGCTGGTGGGACAGCCGGATATGGGCACATTGGAGAGCCCTTTGGAGCCGGGGGATCTGACGGAGCTTATAAAGCCCTCGGGGGAAACCGAAGCTGCGGATACCGGCTATGTGGCGCCCGGCGATGAGGGGATAAAGCTGCCTGAGGCGGTGTCCGGTAAAACCGGATATGAACCTGTGCACGAGGAGGGGCAGGAAATCTCGGATGAGGATGCCGTCACAAAGGAAACGGGCGACATCGGCGAAAATCTTCAGTTCAGTGCGCTGTACTATCCCTACTATGCAATGCTGGATAACGACCAGAAGGAGTTGTATCGACAGATCTATGCGAATGCCCTGATCCTCACGGACCGATTTGCACCGGTCAAAACCGCATCGGTGGAACAGATTAAGACGGTTTTTGAAGCGGTATACAACGATCACCCGGAATTGTTCTGGCTGGATACGGATTATGCCTGCAAGTATGTATCCTCCGGAAAGTGCGTGGAGGTTTCCCTTCACTACAACAAAACCGCACAGAATCTGGAGGCGGAGAAACGGGTGTTTGAGGCGGCTGCCCGGACCATTCTGGATGGCGCAAAAGAGAGAAAAAGTCTCTACGAGAAAGAGGCGTATGTACACGACGCACTGGTTGCGGGAGTGGAATACGATGCAGGGGCTTCCATGCACCAGAGTGCGTACAGTGCGCTGGTAAACGGCAGGAGTGTCTGCGCGGGCTATGCGCGGGCATTTCAGTATCTTTTGCAACAGCTGGAGATTCCCTGTTATTACTGCACCGGATATTCCGGTGAGAATCATGCCTGGAATATTGTGAAGCTGGGAGATGATTATTACAACGTGGATGTGACCTGGGACGACACCGCGGAGGCAAACTACGATTTCTTTAACAAATCGGACTCGGAGTATGCGACGACACATGTGCGAAAGGGCTTGAGTGTATATCTTCCGGCCTGTGTAAAGGCCGGCTCCCAGAGCGCCGAGAGCGGCAGTTCGGTGTTGGTCAATCCCGATCCCCAAAAACCTCTCACACTGGATTCCGTAAAGCCGGAGTCCGGAAAAGAGGATCCGGAGAAAACCATTTTGGATCAGCTGGGAATCCGTGAGGACGAACTGCTGGATACCATGGAGAAGTATTATGCGGATTGCGAGAGACAGATGATTGCGGCGGGAAGCGGCATCAAACAGTTTTCCAACGTGATACCGGCTGTGATGTGGGAGCGTGTGGAGCGGGCTTATTCCGAGGGCAGCTACGAAGAGGGATATGTTCAAAAAGCTTTGGAGAAGCTGGGAATGAGCCATTTTATGATGCAGCTGCAGGCAGAGAAGATTAACGGCAGCTACTATCGGCTGTATCACAATATCTCCACCTGGAATTAAATTAGGAGTAGGAGCAGAACATGGGAACCATTGTTGTCGGAGCAATTTTATTGGTGGTGGTATGCGGGATCATCATGAGTATGGTGCGCTGCAGAAAGCAGGGGAAATCGCTTTCGTGCGGTATGAAGTGTCAGGGGTGTAGCGGACGGTGTGACCGTCAGGCTGACCGGGATCTTAAAGAACAGCGATAAGTGGCAGAGATGAGAAATTGCCTTGAAGAACCCTGTATCCGGGAACGGATACAGGGCTTTTTTTATTTCCGGGTTCTGATCGGGAACCTGTCCTCATATATTCTGATAAGGGGGACGATCACGTGGAAGCCAGTATCTTACAATTGTTTCCGGCAGCGCTGCGTCCGTTCTGGTCCGGAATCTCCATACGGGAAGAGCGGTTGTCTGAAATCAGGCTACGGGTTGGAAGACCGATCCTTCTGGTGGAGAACGGGCGGGAACTGATGGTAGACCGGTCCGGAATTTTGACCCTGCATAAGGAGCGGGCCAGGTGTGTGACCCAGGAGGAAATCCAGGCGCTGGTGCAGCACATTTGTCATTATTCCGTGTATGCCTTTGAGGATGAAATTCGACAGGGATTTATCACAGTCCCGGGCGGTCACAGAGTGGGTCTGGCCGGACAGGCGGTCCTAAACCCGGATGGTGAGATTAAGACCATCAAACAGATTAGTTTCCTGAATATCCGAATATCCCATGAGGTGCCCGGAGCGGCAGATACTGTGCTGCCCTACATTTATGAGAAAGGAGTGCCGGGAAATCTTCTGATCCTGTCTCCTCCCGGATGCGGCAAGACAACCCTGCTTCGGGATTTAATCCGTCAGGTTTCCAACGGCAATCCATATGGGGCGGGAATGAGTGTGGGCGTTGTGGACGAGCGTTGTGAATTGGCGGGCGCATTTTTGGGTGTTCCGCAGAATGACCTCGGCATGCGTACGGATGTGTTGGATGCGTGTCCGAAGGCATTGGGAATGATGCTTTTGTTGCGCTCCATGTCCCCGCAGGTCATTGCGGTTGACGAGTTGGGAGGAAGTGATGATTTTCGTGCGCTTTTGTCTGCGGCTGCCTGCGGGTGCCGGATTCTGGCCACAGCTCACGCAGATGCACCGGACTCATTCTTTCGAAGAAGCGGCGCAATGCAGCTGTGGCAGGAGCGCTTATTTCGACACATTCTTCTTTTGGGAAAAGAGGACGGGAAGCCGGTTGTCAAAAGGGTGTACGGGGAAGAGGAGATTTATGCTGCGGATAATTGGAGCGATTATGATTGGGACAGGATGTCTGGGAATGGGAGTGTATTGGCGACAAAGGCTATGCGAACGGATACGGGATCTCATGATTTTACAGAGCATTCTGGAAGAATTGATGAGTGGAATTGAATATGCCCGTTTCACGCTGCCGGAGTGCTGTGCTCAGGCGGCGGAGCATTTTCCCTCGCCCTATCGGGAGGGGCTTTCCAGCGTGAACACTGAGATGGAATGTAACAGGGGAGTGGCGTTCGGTCAGGTATTCTTGTACTGTATGGGGAAGGCGTTACAGCAGACTGCTTTGGCAGAGGAGGACAGAGCAGCTTTTCTTTCGTGTTTTGAAAAGGAAAGCCCTGCGGACAGCAGATTGCAGCTTTTTACTCTGCGCAAAGGTGTGGAAACACTCTCGGGCATTCAGAAGCAGCTGGAAGAGGACAGACAGGAAAAGAGCAGAGTGGCAGTCGGACTGGGGGCACTGAGCGGAATGTTTCTGATTGTGCTTCTGCTGTGAGAGAAAGTCAAACGGAGGAAGGGCGGCATTCATGGGAGTAAGTCTCATCTTTAAAATTGCGGCGGTGGGAATTTTAATTACCATACTGGATCAGGTGTTAAAGCACAGCGGGAGAGCGGAGCAGGCATTTCTCATCAGCCTGGCTGGTTTAATTCTGGTGCTTACGTGGATTGTACCCTATATTTATGAGTTGTTTGAAACCATACAGACTCTGTTTGCATTGTAGGGGTGGGAAATGGCAGACATTATTAAGGTGAGTATGCTGGCAATCTGCGGTGTGATGATTGCCTTGCAATTCAGGACAAAGAATCCGGAATACGCTCTGTATATCGGCTTTGCGGTCGGTATACTGATTTTTTCTTTTGTGCTGAACAAACTGGCAGCTGTGATGTCTCAGTTTGAGCAGATTCGTTCGTATTTGGGCGAGAGTGAAGAGTATTTGGCAGTGCTTTTGAAGGTGCTGGGAATTACCTATATTTGTGAATTTGCAGCCGGTATCTGTAAGGATGCCGGAATGAACACGGTGGCGGATCAGATGGAGATCCTGGGCAAACTCTCGGTTCTTTTTTGCGGGCTGCCCATCCTTTTTGCGGTGATTGCGCAGATCCGGCAGATGGGAGGCTGACAGGACGTGGAGAATGTAATATGGAGTGAAATGGATATGGACAAGCTGGGACGCGGACTTGCGGAACTTTTTCCGGAATACGACGTTTCTCTGGAAGAACTGGTCAGGCAGATCGCGGGCGGGGATCTGAAAGGGGCTGCGGAGGCGGTCGGAAGAGATGTTCTGTACAGCTTTGTCGGTGAATTTGCAGCAATACGCAAAATAATGATCTGGATTTTTGTGCTCGGAGTGGCAGCGGCAATGATGTCTCATTTCATCGAGGTGTTTGACAGACATCAAGTCGCGGATCTGAGCTTTTATTTTATGTATCTTTGCATGATGACCGTGGTTTTTGGGTGTTATACACAAGCCGCTGAGGCAGCCGCGGATGCGATGGAAAATATCGTCCTGTTCGTGCGTCTTTTGGCGCCCCTTTACCTGGTGGCGGTCGGAATTTCATCGGGGAGTGTAACGGCAGGAGCTGCGGGGCAGGTTCTGATGTGGGGGATCTATGGTGTGCAGAGACTCCTGGCGGGCATCTGTCTGCCGCTTGTCTACAGCTTCTTTATGCTGTCCGTCCTGAATGGTATCTGGATGGAGGAAAAGCTGACTCTCATGACAGAGCTTCTCAAAAAAGCAGTCGGCTGGATTCTGAAAGGAGCCATCGGCGCGGTCACGGGAATCAGTTTTTTTCAAAATATAATAACACCCGTGATTGATTCTGTGAAATCCAATACCCTGCAGAAGGCGGTGTCCGCCATACCGGGAATCGGAAATGCTGCCGACGGTGTGACACAGCTCCTTCTGGGATCCGCCATAGTCATCAAAAACAGTGTCGGACTTACCATCCTGTTACTGCTGTTATTGTTATGCTGCGCACCGCTTTTGCAGATTCTGATGACAGCGGTCACGCTGAAAGCTGCAGCAGCGCTTATGGGGATTGTCAGCGATAAGCGCCTGACCGGATGTGTGGACCGGGTAGGTGAGGCAGGACTGTTGCTGTTTCGGACCACGGGAACTGCTGTACTTTTATTTTTGATTGCCGTTGCGGTGGTAGCGGCATCGACGAACAGGGGATTTTGAATGCGGGGAGAATTGATAGAGTGTATCGGGAAAATCGGTGTTTTTTTGATTTGCACGCAGGTGCTGGTCCATTTCAGACCCCGGGAGAGTTATGAGAAATATCTGCGTCTGCTCGCCAGCACCATGATCCTTTTGCAATTTCTGGTTCCCATCGGAAAGAAGCTGAACCGGGTGGAGAAAGCAGGTGGGCAATGGGAGAGCGTCCCGGATAAAGTGTCCGTATTAGAAGGAGAAATGTGGAATGCGGGGGAGTTTCGTGCGGATGAAATGCGTCTTTCGCAAATCCGCGAGGAATTGGCGCAGAAGGCACAGAGACAGTACCGGGAGGAACAGGAAAAAAATGAGGCCTTAAGCGGTGACGAAAAAGAAGGCCGGGAACAGAAAGAAGTCGGAGAGAGTGCCATCCGGATTCCTGCGGTGGAGCAGGTCGGGAAGGTGCAGATCGGACAGTAATTCCAAAAGGACGGAGGGCGTCATGGCAGAGCAGGAAAGGAATGGGCAGAACAGGCGGATGGAGTATCCCGTCCGGAAAGAAATCGAGTGGCGAAAGTTCCTTCGCAAGGATAATCTTCTGGTGATGATCCTGTGCGGGATCCTCTTGTTTATTGTCGCCATACCCACCCGCGGGAGCGGTGCAAAAGAAGAGAGTCAGGCAACTTCCACCGGAATCGCCGAAAATCGGACAACGGATCTTTCCGGGTCCGCACTTTCGGATCTTACCGCGAAGACTTATTACGGGCAGGGGGAAACAGACTATGCCGAAACACTGGAGAAACGTCTGGAGGAAAGCCTGTCGGGAATGGAAGGGGTCGGAAAGGTGAAGGTGATGATCACCCTTCGTGCTTCCGAGGAATTGGTGGTGGAAAAGGATCAGCCGGCGGTGCGCTCAACCACCACCGAACAGGATTCCCAGGGAGGGACGAGAAGTGTACTCCAGTCGGATCTGTCCGAGAGCACAGTCTATAAGAGCGATGGATCCTCCAGCGAACCCTATGTGATCAAGACTCTTAAGCCGCAGGTGGAGGGGGTTCTGGTGGTCGCCCAGGGCGCGGGGACGGGGAACGTGAATAAGGAGATTACGGAGATTGTTCAAGCCCTGTTTCGCGTGGAGGCGCACAAGGTAAAAGTTGTCAAAATGGATGCGGGCAGGTAACAGAGTGTTTGCGGACTTCCGCATCGGGGCTGTCATATCCGTTTCCCGGGGCTCATACAATGGAGTAACGAATCTGAAAAAAGGGAGAGTACAGTGAAAAGTTTAATCAAGAAAAACCAACTTATGATTACCGCACTTGCCATTATGATTGCAATCGCAGGGTACCTGCAGTTTGCGGATACCAAACTGGATGAGGACTATTTGACAGTGAATGATGATTTACCCTCGACAGCCGTGGATTCTTCCGACATCATCACGGAAAACTACACATTGGATGGTTTGTTGGAGCTTTCGGAGGAGGATTTGATCAATACCGGACTGACCGAAATTGAAAGCCTTGACACCGATCAGACTGTGATCACGGATGACTATCTGACGGAGGGCATGGAGAGTGTTCTGGAAAACACCGACACGCTGAATGCATCCGATACCATCGCCACGCCGGATGCCGGTGAGATTCCCGGAGATGCGGTATTTACCAGTGCTTCGGGGGAGGCGATTCTCTCGGAAGCCAAACTGATAAAGGAGCAGACCAGAGCAAAAAACAAGGAAACGCTGATGGAGATTATTGAGAGCAACGGTCTTACGGACAGCCAGAAGCAGGAGGCTGTGGACACCATGGTGCGCATGACGCAGGTGGCCGAGAAGGAGGCTGCTGCGGAGATCCTGCTGGAGGCAAAAGGCTTTAGTGATGTGGTGGTGAGTATCAACGGAAACGCTGCGGATGTCGTCGTAAACGCATCGGAATTGTCCGATGTGCAGAGGGCTCAGATCGAAGATATCGTGAAGCGCAAAACCGAGATTCCGGCAGAGAATATTATCATCAGTACCGTGGTGCAGCAGGATTAAGATTGCATATTTTACATAGACTGATAGTTGTGGTAAAATAGAGGCGGTAATCATCTGTTTGCGAAAGGAACGTAAGATACATGAAAAGAGTATTTTTGATTGTGCTGGACAGCTTTGGAATCGGGCAGATGCCGGATGCGGCTGCCTATGGAGACATCGGAGTGAATACCCTAGGCAGCGTATCCGAAAGCCCCCGGTTTCAGGTTGAGAATCTGGCAAGCCTGGGATTGTTTCAGATAGAAGGCGTCCACTGCAAGATGCCTGCGGGGTCGGATACGCTTGCAAGAAAGGCCTGCATTGCCCGTATGACGGAGGCATCGAAGGGGAAGGACACGACGATCGGCCATTGGGAGATTGCCGGTGTTTACTCCGGCAAGCCTCTGCCCACATATCCGAACGGGTTTCCCGAGGAGGTGCTGGATGCATTTCGCAGGGCGACGGGCAGGGGGATTCTGTGCAACAAACCCTATTCCGGTACCGCAGTGATCCAGGAGTATGGGGATGAGCATATCAGAACCGGAGATCTGATCGTTTACACTTCGGCGGACAGCGTATTTCAGATTGCGGCTCATGAGGATGTTGTTCCGGTGGAGCAGCTTTACGAGTACTGCCGTATGGCAAGAAAGATCCTGACGGGTGAACACGGCGTGGGAAGAGTGATTGCAAGGCCCTTTACCGGTCCCTGCGGCGGAAGCTTCGTGCGCACGTCCCATCGCCATGATTTCTCCATGGAACCCCCTGCCGTGACCATGCTGGATCAACTTAAGGAAGCGGGAAAGAGCGTGATCGCCGTGGGAAAGATCCGGGATATTTTTGCGGGAAAGGGAATCACCCAGGCGCAGTATACATCGGGCAATGAAGAGGGAATCGAGAAGACGCTTAAGTATCTGAAGACGGATTTTGAGGGACTCTGCTTTGTCAATCTGGTGGACTACGATATGTTGTACGGACACCGGAGAGACATTGACGGCTATGCGGAGGCACTTACGTATTTTGATCACAGGCTTCCCGAGATCATGGCGGCGATGGGACCGGAAGATATCCTGATGCTGACGGCGGATCACGGATGTGACCCGGCGTACACGGCTACCACAGATCACACCAGAGAGTACACCCCTTTTATCATGTATGGGGCCAAGGTCGAGCCGAGGAATCTGGGAACCCGAAAAACATTTGCCGACATCGGTGCCACTGTGTTACAATATTTCGGTATTGCCCCGGAGTTTGCGGGGGAAAGTATGCTGTAGCGACTTTCGGGTGCGCGGAAAATGTAGCGTTTTTCTGCGACCGGCATTACGAAAAATCTAGGAAATGAGGACATACCAGGTGAGTAATTACACAGAAGAAATCAACCGTCGTCGCACGTTTGCCATCATCTCTCACCCCGATGCAGGTAAGACGACGCTCACGGAGAAGTTCCTGCTCTACGGAGGTGCCATCAATCTGGCGGGGAGCGTCAAGGGAAAGGCAACGGCAAGACATGCGGTTTCCGACTGGATGGAGATCGAGAAGGAGAGAGGTATTTCCGTCACCTCTTCCGTACTCCAGTTTGAATACGACGGATACTGCATCAATATATTGGATACACCGGGACATCAGGACTTCTCGGAGGATACGTATCGGACACTGATGGCTGCGGATTCGGCGGTCATGGTCATCGATGCATCCAAGGGGGTGGAAGCCCAGACCAGAAAACTCTTTAAGGTCTGTGGCATGCGCGGGATTCCGATCTTTACTTTCATCAACAAGATGGACCGCGATGCAAACGATACCTTTGAACTTCTGGACGATATTGAGAAAGAGCTGGGCATTGCAACCTGTCCTGTCAACTGGCCCATCGGTTCCGGCAAGGGTTTTAAGGGTGTGTACGACCGGGAAAAGAAATGTGTCATCGCTTATTCGGATACTGAGAAGGGTACCAGGGAAGGTACTGCCACGGAGATTCCCGTTCAGGACGAGGCACATCTGCGGGAGATCATCGGTGATGAAGCGGCGGACAAGCTGTTGGAGGAGATCGAGCTCTTGGACGGTGCAAGCGCCGAGTTTGATCTGCAGGAGGTAAGAGCCGGACAACTGACCCCGGTCTGCTTCGGATCCGCACTGACCAATTTCGGCGTTGAGATTTTTCTGAAGCACTTTTTGAACATGACGACGACACCTCTGCCCAGAATGTCGGATATGGGGCTGATTGAGCCCACCGAGCAGGAGTTTTCCGCATTTGTGTTTAAGATTCAGGCGAATATGAACAAAGCCCACCGGGATCGTATCGCATTTATGCGCATCTGTTCCGGACGTTTTGATGCCAATATGGAAGTGCGCCATGTACAGGGTGACAAGGTGATGCGTTTATCCCAGCCGCAGCAGATCATGGCGGACGAGCGCAAAATTTTAAGCGAAGCCTATGCCGGAGATATCATCGGTGTCTTTGATCCCGGAATTTTCTCCATCGGGGATACGCTGTGTATGCCCAAGGCAAAGTTTCGCTACGAAGGGATTCCCACCTTTGCACCGGAGCATTTTGCCCGGGTACGCCAGGTCGATACCATGAAGAGAAAGCAGTTTGTCAAGGGAATCGAACAGATTGCTCAGGAGGGTGCCATTCAGATTTTCCAGGAGTATAATACCGGCCTGGAGGAGATTATTGTGGGCGTGGTAGGCGTTCTGCAGTTTGATGTGTTAAAATACCGTCTGGAGAATGAATACAACGTGGAAATTCGGCTGGAGAATCTGCCCTATGAACACATTCGGTGGATTGCCAATAAGGAGGAAATCGACCTGGCAAAGCTGAGCGGAACCTCGGACATGAAGAAGGTAAAGGATATGAAGGGCAATCCGCTGCTTTTGTTTGTCAATTCCTGGAGCATCGGAATGACGCTTGATCGCAATCCGGGTCTTGAATTGCAGGAATTTAGCAAAAACTAGGAGGCTTCATGGGTATTTCCGTTGCAAAGAGAAGATGGATCCCGGCATTGTGCTGCACGTTTCTTTTGCTGGGCGGGTGCGCACCGACACAGTTTTTGCACGACGTGGTCGGAACGACGGAGTTGGACGCCAGGACGCAGGAAGCGCTGCTTATGACGCCAAAAGAAACACAGAGCGCGTCCGCCGCAACGAATGTTTTGGAAGAGCCGCAGGAAGAAACGGATCAGACGATCTGCCTGGCGGATGCAACTTACGAGTATTCCTTTTATCAGCTGGAGGAGGAATCGGAGAGAATACTTTATCGGGATATTTTATCCATCCTGGGTTCCATGGCGGACAAGACTGCGGTGAGCGAAGGGGCACTGCAGGCAGGAGACAAGATTGAAGAGCAGACGGAACGGGTCTTTCAATGTGTGCTGAACGATCACCCGGAACTGTTCTATGTGGATGGGTACAGCTACACAAAATCCACCAACATCACCGGAGAGGTGGTTGCCATGGAATTTGCCGGAACCTATACCCTGAGCGTGGAGGAGGCGTGTGCGAGAAAGGCAGAGATTGAGGAAGCTGCGCGCGCAATGCTGGCCGAAATCGGCGAGCAAGTCTCCGAGTATGAGAAAGTAAAGGCGGTTTACGAGACCATCATTCTAAATACCGACTACGACCTGGAGGCTCCCGATAATCAGAATATTTATTCGGTGTTTGTGGGAAAGGCTTCCGTCTGTCAGGGATATGCCAAGGCTGTGCAGTATCTGTTGAATCGTCTTCAGGTGGAGTGTCTGTTTGTGCTGGGTGGTGTGGACAACGGCGAGAAGCATGCCTGGAATATGGTGAAGGTGGACGGAAGCTATTACCACCTGGATGCGACCTGGGGAGATCCGGCGTATCTGACCGGTACAGAGGACGAGACGGTTGTGTATATGCCCGATGTAAGCTATGACTATCTCTGCATCACAACGGCGCAGCTTCTTCGGACGCATTATCTTGACAATGTGGTTCCCGTGCCGGAATGTGTGGATATGAGCGCTAACTATTACGTGCGGGAAGGGGCATATTTTGAATCCTATGACAGAGAACAGATGCGACAGCTTTTTGAGAAAGCTGCTTCCATGAACCGGTCGGATGTCACGGTAAAGTGTTCGAATTCTGCGGTGTACGATGAAATCTGGCAGGCACTTGTGGAAAACCGGGAGATTTTCGAATACATGGATGGATTGACAATCACCTATGCCAACAATGTCAAACAGCTTTCCCTGACATTTGTGGTGACAAATGATTAGAAAGTGTGGTATACTTACAATATTCCTTGCATGATAAAAATCCGGGAGGTATCGATATGGAAAAAGAAATCGAAAAAAGCGGTGTTGTACTAAAATCCGATGAGAACATCGGAGAAGTTCAAATTGCGGATGACGTGGTTGCAATGATTGCGTCTCTGGCAGCAACGGAGGTTGACGGGGTCAGCGCCATGGCAGGCAACATTACCAACGAACTGATGAGCAGAGTAGGAATGAAGAGCCTGACAAAGGGTGTCAAGGTGGATATTTTTGAGGGCAATGTGCATGTAAATCTGGCTGTCATGATGGAGTATGGTTTTAATATTCCCGCTACCTGCCAGCAGGTTCAACTGAAGGTGAAGAATGCGATCGAGAACATGACCGGTCTGAGCGTAGTCGATGTAAATATCCGCATTGCCGGCGTCAAGGCCTGAAGAGAAAGCGGACACATTCTTGTGAACCGGGTGTAGGGACGAGGAAAATTATGACACGACACGAACAGAGAGAACAGGTTTTTAAGCTTTTATTTCGCGTGGAATTCAATTCCCCCGAGGACATGCCTGAACAGATCAGACTCTTTTGTGAGGATGACGAGGCTGCCATGAGCGAAAAGGATGCGGCTTATGTCTCGGAGCGTTTTTCGAAAATAGCTGCAAAAATTCCGGAATTGGACAAGTTGATCGATGAAAATACGGTAGGATGGGATACCACCAGAATCGGAAAGGTTGAGGTGACAATTCTTCGGCTTGCCGTGTACGAGATCCTCTTCGATGAGGAGATACCGGGCAGTGTGGCAATCAACGAGGCCGTGGAGATTGCCAAGAAATACGGTCAGGAGGCATCCGGCGGTTTTGTAAATGCCATTCTGGCGAAAATCATCAAGTTGGCAGGGTGATTGTGATTCGTAATGTATATACGGTCGGACAACTGAATTCTTATATCAGAAATATGTTCACGCAGGATTATCTCTTGCAGGCGGTCTTCGTAAAGGGTGAGATCAGCAATTGCAAGTACCATTCCTCTGGACATATTTATTTTACGTTAAAGGATCCTAAGGGTGTCCTGTCGTGCGTGATGTTCGCGGGCAATCGAAACGGGTTGAATTTCCGGCTTGCCCAGGGGCAGCAGGTAATCGTCGGCGGTACCGTGGATGTCTTTGAAAGAGATGGCAAGTACCAGCTCTATGCAAGACAGATTACACTGGATGGCGAGGGTCTTCTCTACGAGAAATTCGAAGAACTGAAGCGGGAGCTTGCCGAGTCCGGCATGTTTGCCGCAGAGTATAAGAAGCCGATTCCGCGATACGTGCGGACGATTGGGGTGGTCACGGCACAGACGGGGGCTGCGGTCAGGGACATTATCCAGATTGCGTCCCGCAGAAATCCGTATGTGCAGATTATCCTCTATCCGGCAATTGTGCAGGGTGAGGGAGCGGCAGCGAGTATTGTCCGGGGAATTCGCGCCCTGGAGAGGCTGGGTGTGGATGTGATGATCGTCGGTCGGGGAGGCGGCTCCATCGAGGATCTGTGGGCATTCAATGAACGGGAGGTCGCGCAGGCGGTTTTTGACTGCTCTGTCCCGATTATTTCAGCGGTCGGGCACGAGACGGACACCACAATCATTGACTTTGTGTCGGATCTTCGGGCACCGACTCCCTCAGCCGCAGCAGAGCTTGCGGTTGCGGACATCCGGGACGTGCTGGAGAATCTGGAATCCGCCCGGAAACGTCTGGATCGACAGATTCTGATCCGCATCCGACAGGAGCGGGAGCGTGCGGGACTGTTCGGAGCGAAGCTTAAAAATGTGAGTCCCGAGAATCGAATCCGGGAAAAACATCAATACGCAATCGTGCTGGAGGAGCGGCTTCAGGATCGTATGCAGGCGCTGTTGAACCACAGAAAGCACCGGTTGGCGCTCTGCATTGAAAAAATGAAGGGACTCTCTCCCCTGATGAAGTTGAGCAGCGGATATTCCTACGCCGAGAACAGTGCCGGGGAAAACATCCGCTCCATCGCACAGATTGCAAGAGGCGAGAAGATAAAACTGCGGGTTACGGACGGCGTCATCGATGCGCTTGTCACGGAGATTACGGAGGTTTCGAATGAGTGATTCAACCAGAAATGGTACCTTGGAAGAGAATTTCGCAAAATTGGAAGAGATAATAGCCGGACTGGAAAGGGAGGATGTTCCGCTGGAGGAGGCTTTTGCTGCGTACAGTGAGGGAATGGCTGTGCTCAAAATCTGCAATGAGCAGATCGACCGCGTAGAAAAACAGGTGCTGAAACTGAATGAACAGGGAGGGCTGGAGGAATTATGACGGAGGATGCTTTCAAGGCATTGCTGGAACAGAGAGTTCTTGAGGTCCAGGACGTGCTTTATTCCTACCTGCCCAAGGAGCAGGGGTATCAGAAAACGCTTATGGAAGCCATCAACTACAGCCTTAAGGCAGGCGGAAAGAGACTTCGGCCGATCCTGCTGGCAGAGACCTTTCGTTTGTTCGGAGGGAAGGGAGAATTGGCGGAACCGTTTCTTGCCGCTATTGAGATGATTCACACCTATTCTCTGGTACACGATGACCTGCCGGCTATGGACAATGATGAGTTCCGGCGGGGAAAGAAGACAACCTGGGCGGTCTACGGCGAGGCCGGAGGGATCCTTGCGGGAGACGGTCTTTTGAATTATGCCGTAGAGACGGCATTGAAGGCATTTCCCGCCGCATTGAGATCCAACGATGCGGGGGAGCAGCTTGAGCAGATGAGGCGTGTCGCCCGGGCACTCAGTGTTTTGATGGAGAAGGCAGGTATCCACGGAATGATCGGCGGACAGGCTGTGGATGTGGAGAATGAGGCGGAGGAAAACAGCCTTACCATGGAGAAGCTTATGTTCATCCATGAACATAAGACCGCAGCATTGATTCAGGCGGCAATGCTTGTGGGAGCCATACTCGCGGGAGCGGATGACAGGGAGCAGCGCATCGTCGAAAAATGTGCTTATAATATCGGGATCGCCTTTCAGATCCAGGATGATATACTGGATGTGATCGGCGACAGCAGTGTGCTTGGCAAACCGGTGGGCAGCGATGCCCAGAACGGAAAACAGACCTACATTACATTCCGGGGACCGGAGGCCTCCAAACAGGAGGTGGAGAGACTCTCGGAGGAAGCTCTGGAGCTGCTCGGATCACTTCCCGGGGAACATGATTTCCTGGAAGAACTGATCCGACATTTGATCAACCGAAATTATTAAGTGATATCTGCATAAAGGATCAAACCAATGCTGTTGGAAAAAATTGAGAATGCAAATGACATAAAGAAAATAGACAAATCGGAGTATGATGCTCTGGCGCAGGAAATCCGTGATTTCCTGATCGAGAAGATCAGTGTGACGGGCGGACATCTGGGTTCCAATCTCGGCACGGTAGAGCTTACCATGGCATTGCATCTTACGCTTGATCTTCCGGAGGATAAGATCATCTGGGATGTCGGGCATCAGTCCTACACCCACAAGATTCTGACCGGCAGGAGAGAAGGCTTTGACGGGCTACGTCAGTTTCACGGAATGAGCGGGTTTCCGAAGCGCAAAGAGAGCAATTGTGATGCCTTTGACACGGGCCACAGCTCCACTTCCATCTCAGCCGGACTCGGCATGGTAAAAGCCCGTGATATCCGGGGAGAAAAGAGAACGATTGTCTCCGTGATCGGTGACGGCTCGCTCACCGGAGGTATGGCATATGAGGCACTCAATAATGCAGCGGAGCTGGAGACCAATTTTATCATTGTCTTAAACGACAACAATATGTCGATTTCAGAGAATGTGGGAGGTTTTTCCAAGTACTTAAACAATATCCGTACCGCTAACGGATATCTGGATCTGAAAGAAGGAATCTACAATGCACTCCGCAAAACCAAGCGGGGCGATAATATAGTTGCAAGAATCCGGCGTGCCAAGTCCAGCTTCAAACAGCTGGTCATCCCGGGGATGTTCTTTGAGGATATGGGAATCACCTATCTGGGTCCGGTGGACGGACATAACATAGAGGAACTGACACGGGTGATACAGGAGGCCAAACGTGTCAAAGGGGCGGTTCTGGTACATGCCATTACCCAAAAGGGCCGCGGCTACGAACCGGCAGAGAGACATCCTGCCAGATTCCACGGCGCAGAACCCTTTGATATCGGGACAGGACTTCCCAGTCATCCCAGAAATGTTCCGAACTACACCGATATTTTCTCCACGGTGATGTGCAAGCTGGGACAGCGAAATGAGCGGGTGGTGGCGATTACGGCAGCAATGCCGGATGGCACCGGACTGAAGCGCTTTCACAATATGTACCCGGATCGCTTTTTTGATGTGGGCATTGCGGAGGAGCATGCGGTCACTTTTGCGGCAGGTCTCGCTGCCGGTGGAATGCGGCCTGTGGTTGCCGTGTATTCCTCCTTCTTGCAGAGGGCTTACGATCAGATTATTCACGATGTCTGCATTCAGAATCTTCCGGTCACCTTTTGTGTGGACCGCGCAGGACTTGTGGGAAGCGACGGTGAGACCCACCAGGGAATTTTTGATCTGTCCTATCTGTCCACAATTCCCAATATGAATGTGTGCGCTCCCAAGAATAAGTGGGAACTCTCCGATATGATGAAATTTGCGATAGAGTTCGACGGACCGGTTGCAATACGTTATCCGAGAGGTGCTGCATACGATGGGCTGGAGGAGTTTCGAGCTCCTGTTGAACTGGGAAAAGCCGAATGGATCTGCCGGGGAGAGGATATTGCCCTGCTTGCTGTGGGAAGCATGGTAAAGACGGCAGAGACTGTTCGGAATGCCCTGTGTGAAAAGGGGTACTCGGTGAGTCTCATCAATGCGCGCTTTGTGAAGCCCCTGGATGAAGACACCGTACGACAGGCCTGTGCAGGTCACCGTCTGGTTGTGACCCTGGAGGAGAATGTGGCCGCCGGCGGCTTCGGTGAAAGAGTCAGGGAGTGCATTTCCGGTCTTGATACCGGGGTGCCGATTATGAGTGTCACCATCCCGGATGTCTATGTCGAGCATGGCAATACAGAACTTCTGAAGAGAGAAATCGGAATTGATGCGGATAGTATTACTACCCGGGTTCTGGAAAAGATGGAGAAGATGCGGTGAAAAAGGAACGTCTGGATGTAATTCTGGTGAATCAGGGCTACGCACCGTCACGGGAAAAGGCAAAAGCAATCATCATGTCCGGGAATGTCTTTGTGGACGGGCAGCGGGAGGACAAGGCGGGAACTGCATTTGATGAAAGCAAGATCCGGCTGGAGGTTCGCGGGGCTACTCTCAAGTACGTGAGCCGTGGTGGGCTGAAGCTGGAAAAAGCGATGGATCGGTGGCAGTTTGAACTGGATGGGAAAATTTGCATGGACATCGGGTCATCCACGGGGGGCTTTACGGATTGTATGCTGCAAAACGGTGCCGCAAAGGTGTATTCCGTGGACGTGGGACACGGACAGCTGGCGTGGAAGCTTCGAAACGACCCGCGTGTGGTATGTATGGAACAGACCAATTTCCGCTACCTTACTCCGCAGGACATACCGGATCGTCTGGATTTTGCAAGTGTTGACGTCTCCTTTATCTCCCTTACGAAAATATTGATTCCCGCCCGGAATCTATTAAAGACCGGAGGGGAGATGGTGTGCCTGATAAAGCCGCAGTTTGAGGCCGGACGCGAGAAGGTGGGCAAGAACGGAGTGGTCAGAGAACCCGAGATTCATCGGGAGGTTATCCGTAAAATTGTGGATTATGCGGACAGTATCGGCTTTTGCGTGAAACATCTGGAACATTCCCCCATCAAGGGGCCGGAGGGAAATATTGAATATTTGCTGCATATCGTGAAGGAAGAAGAGCCTGTGGAAGAAATCCTTGCACGCACGGAGCAGGAAGCGGAAGCGGTTCTGCGCGGGATCATTGCACAAAACTGCGGATTGTCTGCCACGGAGCAGTGGAACAGGCTGATTGAAGCTGTCGTTGAGCAGTCCCACAATATGTGACGACGATTATTGCGTCTGCGAAATGGGGATTCATATGAAGCATTTTCTGATATTTACAAACAAACATAAGGATCAAAATTTAGGAATGACCGGCCGTATCCGGGACTATCTGGAGATGAGAGGACAGCGTGTCACCGTTCTGATCAAGGAGAAGGATTGGAAGGACGATGCGTCCAGGGAGAATCCGGAAGAGGATGCAGACGTTCCGGCAGGGGTTGACTGTATGATCGTTCTGGGCGGCGACGGAACCGTTCTCAGGGCGGCGCGTGAGACAAAGAAATTGCAGATCCCCATCATCGGAGTGAATCTCGGCACGCTGGGATATATGACGGAAATCGAGCCCTCCGGGCTGGAGGAAGCGCTGGATCGTCTGATTGCGGGCGACTATATACAGGAGCGACGCATGATGCTAAACGGCAGGGTGTGTCTGGCGGACGGTGGAACCAAAGAAGGCTGGGCTTTAAATGACATCGTTATTTCACGAAGCGGTTCTCTGCAGATCATCAAATTTAACATTTACGTAAACGGGCAGTTTTTAAATGACTACGATGCGGACGGGATGATTGTCACCACCCCGACCGGTTCAACCGGCTACAACCTTTCCGCAGGAGGACCCCTGATCGAACCCAAGGCGAAGCTGATCATGCTGACACCGATCTGTCCCCATACGCTGAATCAGAGAAGTATCATTCTTTCTCCGGAGGATGTGATTGAGATCGAGATTCCGCAGGGGAGAGAAGGAAGGGCACAGACGGTGGAGGCTAATTTTGACGGAAGCCATAAGATTGCCCTGGAAACCGGAGACGTGATTCGCATTGTGAAGTCCGAGAAGAGCACGGATTTTATCCAGCTGAATCAGGTGAGTTTTCTGGAATTGTTGCACAAAAAGATGAGTGAGTAGAGAAGGAAAAGGCGCAACAGGCGATATGAAGAAGACAAGACATAACAAGATTATCGAGATCATTGAACAGCACGAGGTTCTGACCCAGGAAGAGCTGGCGGGTTATCTTAGGGAGGCGGGCTTCGATGTGACTCAGGCAACCGTCTCAAGAGATATTCGGGAGCTGCAGCTGACGAAGATGCCGGGTGAAAACGGAAGGCAGAAATATGTGTTTCTCCGCAATGACACCGGGCGCTTCGGGGACAAGTATATTCGGGTTTTACGGGACAGTCTGGTCTCCATGGATATCGCCCAGAACCTGCTTGTGATCAAAACCGTATCCGGCATGGCGATGGCTGCCGCTGCGGCGCTGGATGCCATGAAGCTGTCACAGGTGGTGGGATGTATTGCGGGAGATGATACTATTTTCGTGGCGGTTCGTTCCGCCGGCGATTCGGAGGAACTGATCCGCAATTTGCATAAAATGTTGGAGAAATAAAGCTTTCTATTCTTTGTGTGTTCGGAGAAGGCATATGAGGAGAAAGAAATGTTACAAAGCTTACGAGTGAAAAATCTGGCGCTTCTTGAGGAGGCGGAGGTGGAATTCGGCCCGGGTCTGAATATTTTTACGGGAGAAACCGGCGCCGGAAAATCTCTGCTCATGGGATCTGTCAATCTGGCCCTGGGCGGGAAGTTTGATAAGGACATGCTGCGCGCGGGTGCGGAAAGCGCTCTTGTGGAACTGGTCTTTTCGGCTGAGGATGAACGAATTCGCGAAAAGCTGCGGAATCTGGAGCTGGAGGACAGCGAAGAGGACAGTGTGATCATTACCCGGAAAATCCAGGCGGGTAAAAGTGTGTGCAGAATCAACGGCGAGACGGTGACAGCGAAGCAGTTGAAGGAATTGGCGGAGGTACTCATCGATATTTACGGTCAGCATGAGCATCAGTCCCTTCTGAACAGGAAAAAGCATCGGGAGATTCTGGACGCATTCTGCGGGGAAGAAATTGAACCACTCTTAAGAGAGACGGCAGAGCGGTTTCAGAAATGCCGGGAACTTCGAACCCGGCTGGAGGAGGAATCCTTAGACGAGGCTTCCCGGGCTAAGGAGCAGGCGCTGGCGGAGTTTGAATGGAAGGAAATTCAAGAAGCAAATCTGCGTCCCGGTGAGGATGAGGAGCTGGAGCGGCAGTATCGGCGCATGGCCAACGCGCGCAAAATCACACAGAATCTGACCGAGAGCTATGCATATACCGGAAATGAGGGGGAGTTCGGCGCAGGAGTATCCCTGTCCCGGGCGCTTCGGAATCTTCGCGGCGTGACTGCCTATGATGAGCGGTTGGAGCAGCTGGAGTCACAGTTGAGTGAGGTGGATAATCTGCTGGCAGATTTCAACCGGGATATTGCGGAGTATCTTTCGGAATGTGAATTTGACGATGAAGAATTTTGCAAGGTGGAAGAGAGGCTCGATTACATCAATCGCTTGAAGGGGAAATACGGAAATACGATCGATGCAATTCTGGCTTACGGGCAGCAACGCTGCGCTCTCCTGGAGAAACTGTCCGATTACGATACCTATTTAGCGCGCCTGCGAAACGAATACGAGGACGCACGCGCCTCGCTTGAGAGCGTCTGTGACAGATTGTCGAAGGTGCGCAGTCGAAATGCACTGCTTTTATCGGACAAATTGAAAGCGGCGCTGGTCAATCTGAATTTCCTCACAGTGGAATTTGAGACGATGGTTCGGCCCGGACAGACAATCAGTGAAACGGGAAGCGACGAGGTGGAATTTTTGATTTCGGTCAATCCCGGTGAAGCCCTTAAGCCTCTGGGGCAGGTGGCAAGCGGAGGTGAACTCTCTCGCGTGATGCTGGCAATCAAGACAGTCATGGCGGGGAAGGACGACATTGACACTCTGATTTTCGATGAGATTGATGCCGGAATCAGCGGAAGAACAGCATGGAGAGTTTCCGAGCTGCTCTCGGAGGTTGCCGGAGAACATCAGGTAATCTGCATTACGCATCTGCCACAGATCGCTGCGATGGCAGATTGCCATTTTGAGATCGCCAAACACAGTGAAAACGGCAATACGGTTACGCAGATTACATCCCTTAAGGAGGAGCAGTCGCTGGCAGAACTGGCGAGACTTCTGGGAAGTGATTCGCTTTCCGAGGAAGCCCTGGCGAATGCCGCCAGGATGCGCGGACAGGCGCTTGCCTATAAGCAAAACACCGGAAGGTAGCGGGTGTGAGGAGCCCGCTTCCGATAAGGAATACAGATTACGGATTTTGATGGGGGAAGAGAAATGACCGGACAGAGTTCTGTGCTTTTGCAGTACCGTAAGGAGGGAGAGCGGATCGTACCTGCTGCCCATTCCCTTTTGCAATACGAAGGAAGAATTGATTGGACGGATCCGGAGCAGGCGGTCTGGGTATTCCCGGCAACGTATGTCCGCATTCGTTTTACGGGAGCGGTCATTCGCGCTGTCGTGACCAACAGGAGAATGTATTGGGACAACTATCTCGGATATTTCCTGGATGGAGAGGAGGGAAAGTGCCCGCTGAAGCCGGAGGGAAGCGAATGCTTATCCTGGGAAACCCGGGGTGACGGAATCGACGGCAAAGGGGTTCATGAGCTGGTGCTGTTCAAACGCCAGGATGCCTGCCACACCGTGTGTTTCCACGGATTTCTGCTGGAGGAGACGAGTAAAATACTCTGCTGTGATCCGCTTCCCGAACGCTGTATCGAGGTGTACGGGGATTCTGTCTCGGCGGGAGAGGTCTCGGAGGCGGTCGCTTTTTGCGGACAGCCGGACCCGGAACACAATGGGGAGTATTCCAACAGTTACTATTCCTACGCCTGGATGACGGCAAGGCTGCTCGGGGCAAGGCTGCACGATATTGCACAGGGCGGAATCGCGACCATGAACGGCACCGGATGGTTTGATGAACCCAACCGGATCGGCATGGAGAGTGTCTACGACGCGATCCGGTACTATCCGCCTTCCGATGCATATGCAAAGTGGAATTTTCGTGCCTATGTACCTCAGGTTGTGATCGTTGCGCTCGGTCAGAATGACAGCCATCCCGACGACTTTTTTGAGAATCCCACCGGGGAGGCGGCGAAGCGCTGGTGCGAGCATTATAAGGCGCTGCTCGGCAAGATCCGAGCAAAAAGGCCAAATGCCCATATCATCTGTATAACAACCCTTCTGGAGCATGGAAAAGCCTGGGATGAGGGAATTGATCGCGTGGTCAAGAGTATGGGAGATGACAAGATCCATCATTACATGTTTGCCAGAAACGGTTCCGCAACCAAGGGGCATCTGCGAATTCCGGAGGCGGAGGAGATGGCGAAGGAGCTTGCTGCGTACATCAAGGGACTGGGTGAAAATATCTGGCAGGATACGACGCGGCTGCACAACGTGATGCGCAGAGCTAAGAGGGGAGAAAAGCTTACCATCGGTTTTCTGGGTGGTTCCATCACCCAGGGGTGTCTTGCCAGCATGCCAAAGAGGTGCTATGCCTATCGGACTTTCGAGTGGTGGAAGAGGCGTTTCCCGAAAGCGGAATTTACCTATATTAATGCGGGCATCGGTGCGACGGATTCGCATTTTGCATCGGCCCGTGTGCAGGAGGATCTCCTGGAAAAAAAGCCGGATCTGGTGTTTGTGGAATTCAGTGTGAATGATCGCTATGAAGAACATTTTGCGGAAACCTATGAGGGACTTGTGCGCAGAATCTTAGACAGTGCCACAAAACCTGCGGTGGTTCTTTTGTACAACCGCTACTACGAAAACGGCAGTAGTGCTCAGGAAATTCACAGAAATATCGCCCGCAACTATCTGCTCCCCGGAGTGGGACTGGGGGATCGTCTGTATCCTGAGATCGTCAGTGGAAAGCTCGAACAGGAATGCATTACGCCGGACGGATTGCACCCCAATGACGAGGGGCATGAAAGACTGGCTGGATACATCTGTGAATTTCTGGAGAGCGAAGTTCGAAAGTGTTTTGAGCTGTCCCCTTACGAATCTTCGGATGATCAAGAAATGGCAAAGAAAAGAGCGGCGTCGACGACGAAACTGCCGGCACCCGTCACTGACAACCGGTATGAGAACGCAAAGCGGTTCCGCAATCGGAACATTGAGCCCGAGAGCATAAGCGGGTTTGAGCGGGATGATACGCCGCAGGAGCAGATCGCGGATATCTTCCGCTATGGCTGGACGGCGGTACATGAGGGGGCACAGATTACCTTTCGTGTCAAGGCCTCCTGCATTGCGTTGCAATTTCGAAGAACCGTTCACCACCCGGCTCACAAAGCCCTGGCGATTGTGGACGGAAACGAGGACGGAGCAATTCTTTTGGACGGCGATTTCGATGAGGATTGGGGAGACTGCCTGTATCTGCAAAATCTTTGTGAGGAATCGGAGACGTCGGAGCATACCGTCACCGTCCGATTGATCAAGGAAGAAAAAGATGCACCGCTTCCGTTTTATCTGGTATCGATTTTGACCGCCGGAACGGCCGATTAATCATGTAACAGGGTCCGGCTGCCGGATGGCAAGTCAACCAAAACAGAAATGAAACAGAGAAAATGAGCAAGTTGTACAAAGAGCAGAGAGCAATATGAGTCACTTTCTGCTCTTTTTGTACGAAGAATCAGCCCTAATTAGCAATAATTAAGAAGTGCATAGCAAAAACTGAATAGACGGGAGGCAGCTTTGAGGTTAAGTTGCACAAATAATTTTTGATAACAGCAACTTTTAGTGGAAGGATAGCAAAGATTGCATAGACGATGCACATCCTTTTTGTGTATTATGCTAGTATCAACATTGGAATGCGCTTTTTGTGTGTGCAAAATGTGCGTACCGTAAGATTTGATGGAGGAAACTATGAAAAACTCTGTGAAAAAAGTGATCGTGGCAGTGGCGATTATAGCAGTTGTAGCAGTGATTGCCGTACTTATGTCCATGCGTAAGGTGGAGGATTTCCATGACAAATACGCAGGGATTGATTTGACTGCCGATGTAGCGGGAATGGAGAGAGTGGGAACTTACAGCGGTTATCTGCTTGACCATGCGGATGCTGCGGATTCCACCAAGAGCGTCGAAGTTGCCCTGACCGAGTGTGAGGCAGAGGGCGATGTAGAAGTGCTCTCGAATTACGAAGGAGCGGACGAGGCTCTTTACACCGGTATCGGTTCCAAGGTTACCTGGAAGGTGACGGTGCCGGAGACCGGTTTTTATAATCTCTATATGGAATATCTGATTCCCGAATCCCGCGGCGTTGCAGCCGAGAGAGGGGTCTACATCAACGGTGAACTTCCCTTTGAGGATGCTTTGAACATTTCCTTCACCCGTATGTGGACGGACGGCGGCCCGATCAAGGTGGATAATCAGGGCAATGAGATTCGCCCCACCCAGGTGGAGGTGTTCGGCTGGCAGAGTTCCTACTTCCGGGATGACAGAGGTTACATAAATGAGCCCTACCGGTTCTATCTGGAGAAGGGCGAGAACGCGATCACAATTTCCGCAGAGAATGAACCTATGGTCTTTCGGTCCATCGTCGTAAGCGGTGTCGAGAAACAGGATACCTATGAAGAGTATCTTGCAAAACAGCCCCAGACCCAGATGCCCGATTACGCCAAGACCTATCTTGAGGTCATTCAGGGAGAGGACGCAACCCTTCGATCGGAATCCTCTCTGTATGCAAAATATGACAGATCCTCCCCGACCACACAGCCTAACAGCGTTACCAACACGGTGCTCAATTATACCGGCGGCGACGCGTGGAGAAGCTCCGGTCAGTGGATTGAGTGGGAGTTTGAAGTTCCCGAGGACGGCTTTTATAACATCTGCGTGAAGGGTCGTCAGAACTATTCCCGCGGAAGTGTCTCTAACCGGTCGGTATACATTGACGGAAAGATTCCTTTTGCGGAAATGAACGAAATCTCCTTTGAGTATGATAATGACTGGGACTGCATGCAGCTTTCCGATGAGGAGGGAACTCCGTACAACTTCTATCTTACGGCAGGAACCCATACGATTCGTCTGGAGGCGACCCTCGGAGGGCTGGGACCGATTCTGGAGGAGCTTGAGAACTCCACCTATCGCTTGAATCAGATCTATCGAAAGCTTCTGGTGTATACCGGTGCGAACCCGGACAAATACAGAGATTACAAGATTGAGAACAACTACCCCGAGATCATGGAAGCGATGGAGCTGGAATCCAAGCGTCTCTACAAGATCGTGGATGATATGGTTGCCTACAGCGGCCAGAAGGCGGATCAGATTGCTACTGCTCAGACGGTTGCCCAGCAGCTGGAACGCTTCTGTGAAAAGCCGAACAAGATCACTCTTGAGTTCGTAACCTTTAAAGATAACATCACTGCACTCGGTACCGCTTCCCTGAACATGAGCGAGACCAAACTGGATGTGGACTATCTGGTGGTGACCGGAACGGATACGGCCCCCAAGGAGGATAAGGCAAACGGCTTCATGAAGCTGTGGCACGAATTGAAATCCTTCGGCGCGTCCTTTGTGGTGGACTACAACTCCGTCGGCGATGTGTATGACGACGGCGGAAAAGACAGTGAAGTCATCAAGGTTTGGATTTTGACCGGCCGTGACCAGGGTACTATTCTGAAATCCATGGTAGACGATTCCTTCACACCCGAAACCGGTGTCAAGGTAAACGTAGAGATTGTCGATCCCGGTGCACTGTTGAACGCAGTGCTGGCAGGAAGAGGACCGAATGTGGTTCTTTCCGTCGGAGCGGATCAGCCCGTCAACTATGCGCTTCGTAACGCGGCGGAGGATCTCACACAGTTTGACGACTGGGAAGAGGTGTTCTCCCATTACACGGAAAGCTCTTACGAACAGTATCGCCTGGACGGTCATATTTACGGCATACCCGAACAACAGACCTTCAACGTAATGTTCTACCGTAAGGACGTTCTGGAGGAGTTGGAACTGGAAGTTCCCCAGACCTGGCAGGAACTGATTGAAATGCTTCCCACCATTCAGGGCAACAACCTCTCCGTAGGTATTCCTTCCGCAGCCGGAAGCAGTTCCTCCACTGCGGCGAGCACTGCCATTGCTTCGAACGTTCCGGATTTGTCCCTCTACTTTACGTTGCTCTTCCAGTATGGAGGAGACATGTATAACGAGGCGGGCACCAAGACGACGGTGGACGACGAAGCGGGAATCAAGGCGTTTGACGACTATGTAAGATACTTTAATGATTACGGACTCCCTACGGTTTATGACTTTGTCAGCCGTTTCCGTTCCGGAGAGATGCCCATCGGTATTTCGGCATATTCTACCTACAATACATTGATGGTATCCGCTCCCGAGATCAGAGGTCTTTGGGACTTTACCCTGATCCCCGGCACGGAGTATACGGATGCGGACGGCAATACCTACATTGACCGCTCAGACTTTATTACCGGTAATGCTACGATGATGATCGCCACGGACGACGACCAGCTTCGCCAGAATTCCTGGGAATTTATGAAGTGGTGGGCAGATACCGATACGCAGGTTCGTTTCGGACGTGAGATCGAAGCACTGCTGGGGTCCTCCGCCCGATATGCAACCGCCAACAAGGACGCATTTGTACAGCTCTCCTGGAGTGCGGATGATATCGAGGTTCTGGATGCGCAGTGGAATCAGACGAGAGGTATCCGGGAAGTTCCCGGCGGTTACTATACCGGGCGTCACATCTCGAATGCGATCCGAAAGGTCATCAACGACAAGGATGACACGCGAGAGACGATCATTGACTACTCGATCAAGATAGATGAAGAGATTATCAAAAAACGGAAAGAGTTCGGTCTGCCGACAGAATAGGGGAGTGAGTCATGAAAGAATATTTAAGCAAATATGTGACGCTGCGTAAGCACAATGCACAGGTTGCATGGAAGAAAGCGAAGAGAAGCAAAATGTGTTACGCATTCCTTGCTCCTTACGCGATCCTCTTTACATTGTTCTACGTAGCACCGGTGGTTGTCTCCATTTTCTTCAGCTTTACCTATTACAATATTTTGGAGACACCCAGATTTATCGGATTGTCCAACTACATCAGCCTGATACTGGAAGATGATATTTTCCTGGTCGGTTTGAAGAACACGATGATGATAGCAGTCATCACGGGACCTCTCGGCTACATCATGTCCTTCCTGTTTGCGTGGCTGATAAACGAACTCCCCAGGTGGGTGCGAAGCATAGCGGTGGTTGTCTTCTATGCACCGTCAATTGCAGGAAACTGTTATGTGATCTTCTCGGTATTCTTCCGTGGCGACGCGTATGGTTATGTGAACGCATTCCTCATGAATCTGGGTATCATCGATACCCCGATCCTGTGGTTTATCAATCCGACCTACATGCTTCCGATCTGTATGCTGGTTATTCTGTGGATGAGCCTCGGTACCGGATTCCTATCCTTCGTTGCAGGCTTGCAGGGTGTCGACAGATCGCAGTTTGAGGCTGGTTATATGGACGGTATTAAGAACAGATGGCAGGAGCTGTGGTACATTACCCTTCCGAACATGAAGCCCATGCTGATGTTCGGTGCGGTTATGTCGATTACGCAGGCCTTCGGTGTCTGCGATGTCACAATGGCTCTCTGCGGATACCCCAGTACGGACTATGCAGCCCGCACCATCGTAACCCACCTGTTCGACTATGGTTTTACGAGATTTGAGATGGGATATGCATGTGCGATTGCAACGATTTTGTTCTTAATGATGATCTTATGTAACAAAGCAATTCAAAGTCTGTTAAGAAGAGTAGGAACCTGATATGAGCAAGAAGAAAAAAGAAGAAAACATCGAGAAAGTATATCGGAAGAAATTAATCAAAAGAAGAAAACCGAATCGTTCCATCATCGGCGATATCTTCTTGTATTTGTTCTTGGTTTGTGTGGCGTTGATCATGGCTTTCCCGATCATTTACGCAGTCAGCAGTGCACTGAAGCCCTTGGATGAACTGTTTAAGTTCCCACCCAAGATTCTGGCACAGAATCCGACCTTTGATAACTTTTCGGATTTGTTTGTCACCATGGGTAAGTCCTGGGTGACATTCTCCAGATACCTTTTCAACACAACTTTTATTACCTTTGTGGGAACCTTCGGACATTTGATCATTGCCTCCATGGGCGCATTCGTACTTGCGAAGTATGAGTTCCCCGGCGGAAACGCATTCTTCAAGCTGGTTACGGTGGCAATGATGTTCACCGGTTATGTAACCCAGATTCCGAACTATCTGATCCTGAATAAGCTGGGATGGATCGATACCTATTGGGCAATCATTATTCCCGCGTTTGCATCGCCCATGGGACTGTTTTTGATGAAACAGTTCATGGAAGGCTTGCCCACCTCTCTGATTGAGGCAGCCAAGATTGACGGCGCGAACGAGTGGAGGGTGTTTACCGGCATCGTAATGCCGAATGTAAAGCCCGCCTGGATGACCCTGATTATTTTCTCGGTTCAGGCATTGTGGAATAACAAGGCAGCTACATACATCTATTCCGAGGAGAAGAAAACGCTGGTTTACGCACTGCAGCAGATCCAGAGCGGCGGTATTGCAAGAACCGGACAGGGCGCAGCCGTTCTGGTTGTGGTCATGATTGTCCCGATTGCGATTTTCGTTTTCTCAGAGAGCCAGATTCTGGAGACCATGGCAAGCTCCGGTCTGAAGGATTAATGAGGAAGAGGTGGCATATGAATAAGATGACAAAAAGAGTGGCAGTCCTTGCGATCAGTGCCATGATGGTAATGGGCTCTTCCCTGACGGCTTCGGCGGCAAACGCGGATAGAAGCTACACCTACAATTACGATTACTGGGGGGACGTGCAGGATTCGCCGGATGCCTATACGGTCAGCGACGTGTTTACATCTACCGATTTGGGTCTGGATGTCAAAATGAAAGCTCCCCAGGGCTTGTATGTGAAGGATAATCTGGTCTATATCTGTGATACGGGCAACAACAGAATTCTGGAGCTGGAGCGTGTGTCCAGAGAGAAGTTTGAGGTGAAGCGCATCATTGACAGCTTCAAGGGAAATGTCGAGGTCACTACGTTTTCCGGCCCGACGGATATCGCAGTCTCCGAGGAGGGCGAGTTCTTTATTGCCGACAAGGGCAATGAAAGAATCCTGAAGTTGGACAGTGATCTCAATTATATGACACAGTTTGATAAGCCTGTGGATTCCTCTCTGGATCCCAATGCATCGTTTCTACCGACCAAGATTGTGATCGATACCGCAGGGCGTGTGTACTGTGTGGCATCCGGTATCAACAAGGGTTTGATCAAATATGAGAATGACACAACCTTCTCGGGCTTTGTGGGAGCCACTCCGGTTACCTACGATTGGGCGGATTACATCTGGAAAAAGCTTGCAACTCAGGAACAGAGAGCCCAGATGGAATCCTTCGTTCCCACCGAGTATGACAACGCTTACATTGATCATGAAGGATTCATCTATGTGGTTACGGACAGTGTGGAAGAGGAGGATCTGGATGCCGGTGAGGTAGATCCTATCCGCAAGCTGAATCTGCTGGGCAATGACATCCTGGTAAGAAACGGCGAATGGCCGGTTTTCGGTGATCTGTATTTCGGAGAGGGCGGCGGTCATACCGGTCCCTCCTACTTCACCGATGTGACGGTGATGGAGAATGATATCTATGTTGTGCTTGACCGAAACCGCGGACGTCTTTTCGGATACGACGATCAGGGAAGAATGGTATACGCCTTCGGCAGCAACGGCAACATGGACGGTTATTTTAACCAGCCCTCTGCATTGGAGCACATGGGGCATGATCTTCTGGTGTTGGATTCTCTGGATTGCAGCCTCACACTTTTTACGGTTACGGAGTTCGGCTCCCTGATTTATCAGGCGATTGAGCAGTTTGACGACGGTGACTATGTGGGATCCGGCGAGTCCTGGCAGAAGGTGATGGATATCGACGGCAACTACGATCTCGCATATATCGGTATCGGCCGCGCACTGCTTCGTCAGGAGCAATACGCAGAGGCAATGGATTATTTCGAGCTGAAATACGACGACGAGAATTATTCCAAGGCGTTTAAACAGTATCGTAAAGATTGGGTGGAAGAACATATTGTAATCATCGTAATTCTGTTGCTTGCAGTGTTCCTGATTCCCCTGGGTATCGGTAAGGTGAAGAGTATTAAGCACGAGATTGATACCGCAGATATCTTCAGAATCTAGATAAACGGAGGCCGATATGATTGCTTCATTGAAGAAGAAAGAGACTTATGAAAAGTATTTCGCCACATTGAAGTTTGCATTGTATTGCATCACTCATCCGTTGGATGGGTTCTGGGATCTTACACACGAGAGAAGGGGATCCTACGCTGCGGCAAATACCATATTGATTTTGACGCTGGTTGCCAGAGTCATGAAACTGCGGTACACCAGTTTCATCTTTATGACGGTATACTGGGAGGACATCAATATCTTCCTGTATCTGTCGAGTGTGTTGTTCCCTTTGGCTCTCTGGGTAGTCGGCAACTGGGCGTTAACCACGTTGTTCGATGGGAAGGGAAGGCTCGGGCAGGTCTATATGGCAACCTGTTATGCATTGACTCCTTATCCGTTGATGCAGTTTCCGCTGATGATTTTCAGCAACCTGGTAACGGTTGATGAGCGAGAGTTCTACACCATGCTCAGCGCAATTTCCCTTGTGTGGGCGGCACTGCTTATCCTCGCCGCCATGGGCCAGATTCATGAGTATTCCATGGGAAAGAATCTTCTGTTCACAGTGTTTACCCTGTTTGCTATGCTGGTAATGGTATTTATCCTGCTGTTGTTCTTCAGCATGATCTCACAGGGTGTTGCATATTTCATTTCTCTGGGCAAAGAATTTTTGTTCCGGCTATAGCATTGGAAGGAAGCATTCCTTAAGCTAAAAGGATAGGAGTAACCATGAAGAAAGAAAAATCAGTCAGAAAAGCAGAATTTAAGGCGGCTGTGATCAAGCAGCTGAAGAGCCTGATCTTCCCGGTCATCCTTGCTGCAATTATTCTGGGAGGCGTTGTTTTCGTCGTGAATTACCAGAATGTAGAGGAGGAAGAGGAGATTGTCCGTATCAACGGGTATGAGGGCGGTGATTCGGAGCTTGTCCTGGAGAACGATGCTCTGAAGTTCACCATGGATCCCGAGACCACACAGTTCGTACTGAAGGTGAAAAGCACGGGGATGGAGTGGAGATCCAATCCCGAAAACGGTGCCAACGATGCCATTGCATTGACGGCGGAGAAGGGAAAGCTTCAGTCGACACTGGCACTTTCCTACAGCGTTCAGACCGGTTTGGAGTCCAATCTGAACAACTACGATTACAGTATCAAAAACAGCGTCTATGAGATTGAAACCGGTGATGACTACATTCGTGTGAATTATTCCATCGGTGATATCGAGCGGGAGTACATGATTCCCACTGTTACGACGGAAGAGAAGATGGATCATTGGCTGGAGCTTTTGGACAAAGACGGCAAGAATATGGTAAAGTCCTACTATAAAAAGTACGATATTAACGCACTCGGCAAGAAGGATGACAAGGAATCACTCTTGGAAAGCTATCCCATCCTGGAGACGGAACCCATCTATGTGATGCGTGACGGTACCAGTGAAGCCCTGAAGGTAAAATTGGAGCAGTACTTTGAGAGTATCGGATACAGTGTGGAGGATTACGCAGCGGATAAGGAGCTTGCTAACGGCGAGTCATCCACGGATAAGCCGGTCTTCAATGTCAGCATGATTTATCAGCTGGATGGCAATGATCTGGTGGTAAAGCTTCCCTTGAGTGATATGGAATTCAAGGAGGATTATCCTCTGTACACACTCAATCCCCTTCCTTTCTTCGGAGCCGGCGGATTGGAGGATGAAGGATATCTCCTGGTTCCCGAGGGCGGCGGTGCAACCATCAATTTTAATAACGGCAAGACTGCCCAGAACAGCTACTACGCAAATGTGTATGGTTGGGATATGGCGCTGAGTCGTGATGCGGTGGTACATAATACCAGGACCTATTACAATACCTTCGGTATCGCAAGAGACGGCAATTCTTTTTTGTGCATTCTGGAGGAGGGTGCGCCCTATGCGTCGGTTCAGGCAGATATCAGCGGCCGGTACAATCAGTACAATTACGCCAATGCTATTTACAGCATCTGTTCCCGTGAACAATACGATGTAAGCGAGATTGCAAACAGCTCCGTTTACGTTTATCTGAAGGAACTGCCCGACGAGACGCTGACCCAGAGATACCGCTTTATTGATTCCGACAGCTATGTGGACATGGCGAAGGAGTATCAGAGGTATTTAAAGGATACCTATGGGGATGCTTTCTCCATCAATGATGACAGCGATACACCCGTGGTGCTTGAGTTGGTTGGTGCGGTCGACAAGGTAAAACAGATCGTCGGTATCCCCGTTTCAAGACCCTGGAAGCTGACCACCTACAAGGAGGCAGAGGAAATTGTCAGGCAACTTGACAGCGAGGGAATGAAGAATCTGTCCGTAAAGATGACCGGCTGGTGTAACGGCGGTGTCAAACAGAAGATTCTGAAATCCATCCGGCCGATCTCTGCGCTGGGTAGCAAGAGAGATCTCAAGAACATGATTGCAACGGCGGAGGGGCTTGGTGTCGATGTCTATCTGGAAGGCGTCACGCAATATGCGTATGACAGTGGAATACTCAATGGCTTTTTCTCCTATACCGATGCGGCAAAGCTAATCAGTAAGGAGAGAGTCGAACTGAGGGAGTACAGCGATGTAACTTATGCAGAGGCTGATTGGCTTGACAGTTACTATCTGCTTCATACAGACATCGCACTTGATCTTGCGGATAGATTAGCAAAGACGGCGAAGAACTACGGAACCGGTATCGCTTTCCGCGATAACGGAATGGATCTTTCTTCCGATTTCTACCGTAAGAATCCTCATAGTCGTCAGGCAACTATGAAGCTGCAGAGCGAACAGTTGAAGGCAATGTCCGATACCGGTCAGAACATCATGATCAATATGGGTAATGATTATGCTATAGCATACAGTGATATTGTCACCAACATGGATTTGCAGGGAAGCGAATACACCATTCTGGATTCCTTTGTTCCTTTCTACCAGCTGGCGATTCACGGGTATGTAAATTATACCGGGGACGCGCTGAACATATGCGGAAATACGGAAGAAGAACTTCTGCGATCGGTAGAATATGGTGCGGGTCTCTACTTTACAATGATGAACGAATCCGCATTTGCTCTGCAAAAAACACTTTACACCGAGTATTACGGTTCTGATTATGCGGCATGGCATGACAGAATGATGTCGATCTACAACCGATACAATGCGGAACTGGGACATCTGTACAATCAGGAAATGGTGAATCATGAGATGGTTCTTGCGGATATGTCCTGTACCACATACGCAGATGGCACCAGGGTTTATGTAAACTATGGGTATGCAGATGCTGAAGCGCCCGATGGAGCTACAGTGCCTGCCAGAGACTATAAGGTTGTTCGATAAAAAGGTAAGAAAGGGTAGTGGTTATGAAGAAACAGAAGAATAAGTTAGCGGGTCTTCAGAGACGCAAGGCTGTGTCGGGATACCTGTTCATAATGCCTTTCATCATCGGGTTTCTGGCATTTATGATTAAGCCCCTTTGCCAATCTCTGTACATGAGCTTCTGTGATGTACAGGTTGAATCGGGAAGCTTTACGATGGTGCCGATCGGTATTACCAACTACATTCAGGCATTTCGGGTTGACCCTGAATTTAACCGCCTTTTGGTGGAAGAACTTACGAGAATGCTGTACAATACATTGGCGATTATGGTATTCAGCTTTTTCGTGGCTTTGATCCTGAATCAGAAATTTAAGGGAAGAGCATTGGTTCGAGCAATCTTCTTCCTCCCGGTGATTCTTTCATCCGGTGTTATGCTCGGACTGGAGTCCAACAACTCCCTGATCTCGATTATCCAGGCATCCATGGAGGAGAATGCAAGCGGTGTCAGCATTACCGATGCCATTCAGACGATCCTTCGTACCGCCGGGGTAGGAACAAGAGCATTCGAGAAGGTATTTGAGATCATCGATAACATCTATGATGTTGCGATTGCTTCCGGAATTCAGATCATCATATTCCTCTCCGGTTTGCAGACGATTTCCTCCAGCATGTATGAAGCCGCGGATATCGAAGGATGTACGAAGTGGGAGAGTTTGTGGAAGATCACCTTCCCGATGATCAGCTCCCTGTTCCTGGTAAACTGGATTTATACCATTGTTGATTTCTGTATGAGATCCGACAATGAAGTAATCGATAAGATCAGCACGGTAATGATCGAGCAGATAAACTATGGTTTTTCATCGGCAATGTCGTGGATTTACTTCATTATCGTAATTGTGTTTGTTGCAATCTCATCACTGATTATTTCCAGGAGGGTTTACTATTATGACTAAAGCAAAGCATAAGAAAAGCAATGACTTCTGGGAAAGAAACCGGAAATCGGGAGGATATCTTTTACAGAAGCGTATTATGACAGTTGTACTCAGTATATGTCGTTTTATTCTTCTGTTCGGTATGTGCTTCCTGATCCTCCAGCCGATTTTGAATAAGATTTCGGTAAGCTTCATGACAGAAGAGGATTTGTATAATCCGTTGGTATTTTCCATTCCGGAGCATTTTACAACGGACAACTATAAGTTGGCGGCACAGCTGATGAATTACGGCAAAGCACTTAAAAATTCGCTTATTATTTCCTTATCAATTGCCGTATTGCAGATTACCGTTTGTACACTGGTTGGATACGGATTTGCAAGATTTGAATTTCCGCTTAAGAACTTCTGGTTTGCCTGCGTTATGCTGGTGATCCTGATTCCTCCGCAGACGATTTCAACATCCCTGCACCTTCATTTCCGTTTCTTCGATGTGTTGGGATTGTCACAGTTGATTCGCGGAGAGACCATTAACCTCAGAAACTCGGTACTTCCGTACTATCTGATGAGTGCTACCTGTATGGGGTTGAAGAACGGACTCTATATCTACATGATCCGTCAGTTCTTCCGCAACATTCCGAAGGAACTGGAAGAGGCGGCATATGTGGACGGATGCGGAACCTTGAAAACCTTCATTCGGATTATGCTCCCGGACGCAAAGCCAATTCTGACCTCCTGCTTCCTGTTCGCCTTTGTTTGGCAGTGGACAGACGGCTTTTACTCCAAGATGTTCCTCGGCGGAACCAATCTGGTGAGCACATCGCTCTCCAGAATTGTGGACAGCCTGGGCGCGTATATGCAGCGTATATTGGGCGTTAAAACCACCATCTCCGTTGCGTATTCCAATGCGATCCTTTCCACCGGTACGCTGATGATTATTCTGCCCTTGATTTTGCTGTATCTGTTTGCACAGAAGGGCTTTGTGGAGAGCTTAAGTTCATCCGGTATCAAGATGTGATTTTCGGGATTTTACGGCAGAAGGACTTGCTAACAAAAGGACAATGTGATAGAATGAAAAAGTGGTGGCTAAACGTTTAACCAAGACGTAAGCCCGCCCGGATACAGGACTCAATACATATATAATTTCTTTGTTCCTCGAGGAGATCGGCCCGGAAAAATTACCGTTCCCCGAAGAGGTGAAAGGAATTTATATAAATAAAAGGAGGATGTAAAATGAAAAGTAAGATTGTAAGAAGACTTTTGGCTGCATCTATGGCAACTGTAATGACCGTAGGTATGGCCGGCTGCGGCGGCACAGAAACTCCCGCAAGCAGTGACGTTCCCGAGAGCAGCGAGACTACTCCCGCGAGCAGTGAGGAAGTAGCTTCTTCCGAAGAAGAAGTAAGCCCTTATCCTATTCTGAAGGATGAGAACGGCAATGTTTACGACCTCGGCGGAATGGAAATCATCATCCGTGACTGGTGGTCCGATCCCGAAGGCAAGCCCGCTGATCCCACCAGCGCATATGACGAGGATACCCTTGCATATCGTGAGTGGCTGATGGAGACTTATAACTTCACCATCAAGCAGCAGGGTA
>CAMAGI010000003.1 GCA_945833775.1 uncultured Lachnospiraceae bacterium | reverse complement strand
GAGGCTGCGTCTCATTATGTACAACATCGTGTTATGGCCGACTTTCGTCGAACTGAAAAGTCGTTGCGCCGCAACGTCTTTTCGGCTTTTTAGGTGGGTGACCCTATTTCGGCAGTGGTGGATACATTTGCTTCATTGGGGACCCCTATCGCCATATGAAGAATAGAGTAACATCAGAAGTTCCAAAAAATGGAAACCGGAACAGCTCCAGTTTCCGCGCTTCGTTTTCCAATCTCAATGTGGTCAATGAGAATCTCCGTCATGCTTCTGGTTAAGTGATCCATATCGAGATACTTTGCCAACAACTCCGTTCGATTATCACCGATTTGAATTCTGGCATCCAGATCTTCGATTTTATCCTGACATGCTTGGGCCATTTCCTCAAATCGAGTTTTTTCTTTCTGGAATGCATCTGACATTTCATAATAATCCCGGATGCTGATCACGCCCTTTGATTTGTCTACATACAACGTCTGAAGTGCAGTCGTGTACTCGTCTATTTTTTCCTGATAGCCTTTTTGTTCAGATTGAATCTTGGCTTTTCTTGCATTCAGCGCTTCTTCGAATTCGATTTCCCGCTCCAGTTTGCTCAGATCAAGCAATCGATTATTGAGCTTGCGAAGTTCAGAAATAACGATTTTTTCCAACTCTTCGGCAGGTATAAAAGCGCCGGGGCAAGCATCCTCTGAGATCTGCCTTGTATTGCACATCAGATAGTAGTGACCGTGAGTCTTATGAGGCCTGACCGCATAGCCGCAGTATTTACACACAACAAGGCCTGAAAACGGGTGTACCATTCCGGTAGGCGTTAGTGGCTTTGCATGGGTACTTACCTTTTTCTGCACCCTTTTCCATAGTGCCTTATCGATAATGGGTTCGTGAGTACCTTCTGCTCTGATCCACTGTTCCTTAGGTCTAGGGACGCACTGCCTTGTTTTGTAAGAAACACTGCCATATTTCCCTTGCACAAGGTTGCCTATGTAAACCTCATTGGTTAATATCCCAGCAATGGTATGATATTTCCATAGAGTACTGGCTGCCTTTTTCGGCTGCAAATAGCGAAGACCCTTTTTCCTTTTATACTCAGTGGGATTCGGAACACCACGGTTATTCAGGATTCTTGCGATGGATGACTTTCCATATCCGTCGGCAAAGAGAGAAAATATCTCCTTGACGATTTCAGCTGCTTCCGGATCAATAATTAGGTGCCCTTTTAAAGCAGGATCTTTTTCATATCCATAGGGGGCAAATGATCCGATATGGAATCCATTTTCCCTTCGGCTGGTTAGTACGCTGCGGATGTTATCAGACATGTCTTCCAGATACCATTCATTGACCAGACCGTTGATTTGCCTTGCTTTTTTATTTCCCTTGTTGGCAGTATCCGCATTGTCAACAATGCTGACAAACCGGATGCCCCAAATAGGAAACAGACCGTGGATGTATTTCTCTACAAGCTCCAACTCACGGGTAAATCGCGACTGAGTTTTGCAGAGAATAATATCGAATTTCCGGGCCTCAGCATCAGCAAGAAGTCTCTTGAATTGGGGTCTGTTACGATCAGAACCGGCATAGTCATCGTCACTATAGATATCATAGAGATCCCAGTCTTGACTTACTGCATACTGTATCAGCATGGCCTTCTGATTTTTAATACTGTTACTATCATCTTCTTTATTTACTTTGTTCCTGTCTTCTTCAGACAGACGGCAATAAATTGCTACTTTCATAGTTCCATCTCCTTCGTGATGGAACAAGCAACCATTACGACTATTGTTTGATTCTTTACTAGAGTTCGTCATAGTTCCTCACCTTCGAAAAAGATATGAGGTATTAGACTCTCTTTCTCTATGCTAACCTCTGTTGCAAATGGGGGATTATATTCCGACTGAGCTAAAAGTTCCAGTGAATCTCAACGGGGGTCTCCTTTGTGAGAGGATCCTTCCTCCCTACCAGAATATAATCTATCAAGATCGAAACCATCTCCTTTGAAAGGGTTCTGGTGCCTACATACTGACTGGTAATCAGCTTTTTGTTATTATGAATTGATAAAGTTGCTTCGATTTGCTCAATATGCTCAGTTAATTCTGTTACTTGCTTTTCATAATCACTTTTTTCTTCGGAAAGCGCAAGTACATGATCTGCATATTCTGATGCTGAAATGATTCCTTTTACCTTGTCCAAATACATAGATCTCATAGCAGTGTGGCTCTGCTCAATATTTTTTTGAAGACTGGCAACTTTAGACTCTATTTCTGTTTTCTGCACACGAAGGTCTGCAAAGGGATCAATACCTTCTTCCAGCATCTCTTCATCGAGTAATTCTTCGGATAACAGTTGGAGCTGAGCCGCGACAATGCGCTCCAGCTTTCGAAGTGAGATATATGCTCCAGTACATGCATCATGAGATAATGCATGGCGCTCACATTTGAATCCCCGCTTCTTCCCGTTTTTTACAGACCGAAGCCTGTAGCCACAATAAAAGCAGCGAACTTTCCCAGCAAACATTCCTTCTGGTTCCTTATGGCTTGGGGTAGCTTTTTGAGCAATCAGTTCCTGTGTGCGATCCCAAGTATCCTGATTGATGATAGGTTCATGGGTTCCCCGCACGACGATCCACTGATCCTTGGGATACGATACTTTCTCTTGGTCCTTATAGGAAGCAACGCCTGTTTTCCCCTGAATCATGTTACCGATATACACTTCGTTGGTAAGAATGTTTGAAACTGTAAAATAGGACCACAAGGGACTGCTCTGGGTGTGCTTGTTCCGCTCCATGCCGCGAAGCCGTTTATATTCTGTTGGGTTTGGGATTCCCCTTTCGTTCAGAATACGGCAAATTCCCTGCTTTCCCGTGCCTGATAAAAAAAGAGAATAAATCTCTCGGACAACAGCTGCTGCGTCTGGGTCAATAATGAGATGCCCTTTTTGGTTGGGATCTTTCTGATATCCATAAGGAGCAAAAGAGCCGATATGGTATCCTTGCTCCCGGCGGGTTGTAAGAACGGACCTGATGTTATCTGACAACTCTTCCAAAAACCACTCATTTACCAGTCCGTTTATCTGGCGGGCTTTTTTATTTCCCTTATTGTTGGTATCTGCGCTGTCTACCAAGCTGACAAAGCGAATTCCCAGCCTGGGGAACAATCCATTGATGTACTTCTCAACCAGCTCCAGCTCTCGGGTAAATCTGGACTGGCTCTTACAAAGGACAATATCAAATTTTCTGGCTTTGGCATCCATGATCAGGCGGTTAAATTCCGGCCGATTTCTATCGGTGCCGGCATAATCATCGTCACTATAAATGTCGTATACTGTCCATCCGTTATGGCTTGCGTACTTGATGAGCATTGCCTTCTGATTTTGGATACTGGCGCTGTCATCCTGCTCTGAGAGCTTATCACGATCCTCCTCTGATAGCCTGCAGTATATTGCTACGTTCATGATTTTCCTCCTTATTCTGATGGATTCCTTATATTACACCATTTTACCTCGCAATTTGCAATGGCTATTCATCCTGATTTGCGTTCAGTCTTTCGATATGGTTGATCATTTCAATCCAAATCTTCGTATATTCTTCTTTGGTCGGCATTCTTCCGTTCTTAAATACATTTGTTACAGACTCAGAGGGAACGTTTTTTTCGTCCATAATGAATATCTCCTTTTCTTGGTTTATTGAATGATATGCGAGTGTGGATTCCATCTTTCATTTGTTGACTGAAGATAAAGAGCGACCAAGCCTGGCTTTGGGCATATGTCAGCTTTATCTCCTGTTTCGTAATGATCCAAAGATGAAAACAGCCCTTAGGAGAGGCTCCTAAGGGCTGTAATGTAATCAGTTTACATTTGTATATGTGATTCCGGATGGTTTATATTCCCTGGTTTCCTTGTGGGGTCATACTTCATCATGATTGCCATAGTAAGCTCGCTGGTAATGTACGCCTTTACTTCCTCATCGATGACATATGTGATTCTGCCGTTATCATCGGTTACTTTTCTTTTCGATCGCTCGGTAATTAAAGGTTCGTAGTGCTTGAGTATTTCTTTGAGTGCGTCTTCGTCGCCCATTTTGCAGGCTACAATGGTTTCGTATTTGATCTTGTTAGGCATATATTCTTCCCTCCAGCATTTCTCTCAACTGTATCAGCGCTTGCTTTTTTCGATAGGACACCGTCGAATGGGTGATCTTCAGAATTCTGGCGATTTCCGTATCTTTGTAATTCAAAAAATAGGACAGCAGCAAAACCGCACGCTTGTTTGGCATAATAAACTGGAGTGCCTCTCCGATGGCTTCATCTTTCACGATGATAACGATCTCTTTGACATAGTAGGTTTTGGAATATGTACTTATGGAATATGTATCTTCCGTCTTCTGTGTCTGGATGTACTCTGCCAGACGCTCATTGTCTGTTTGAATTTCTGTTTTCCTCCAGTAAATCCGCTTGGCGTCAACTGAAAGATTCCGAATGGTTTTCTTACAGAAAGCGTCGAAACTGGATTCGTGGTATAATCTGAGTTCTTCTTGTGTCATATTACTACCTTCTTTCATTTTATTTGCCTGAATTTGGCCTTCATATACCTAATACGCAAGAAGGCATCAGTATTTTCAAATTTACTCTATAATGCCTCAAATAGCAAGAAAAAACCTCTATTCTTCTATATTTTCGACAAATGATAATACGATAATAGTGGGCCTTCTGCTTTTATTGCAGCAGGCCCACTCAGACTGTCGGGAATCCCCATGTACGATTAAGCAGTGCATGAAAGTCTGAAACCTTCCTCCCGGGGAAAGACTGAGAATTCTTTACCGCTGCGGATGGCCATTCGACAAATTGCAATTCGGGATCGGCTGTGGTATACTGGAAAACAAAAAAAGAGGTGATCCCCATGGGAAAACGAGTGCTGATGCTGGTGAGCTGCCTGTGCCTGCTGGTGGGATTGGTGCTCCCGGTGCCCAGCCTGGCGGCGCAGCTGGACGGGGTGGATCTGTCGCTTCAGGTGACAGGCCGGGAGCCGGTGATAGTGAAGGGATTTCAAAGTTCCTATGACAACAACTGGATCCTGTCTCTTCGGGATCTGGCCTCGGCGCTGGCGGGAACAGAAAAAGCCTTCTCTGTGCGGCTGGAGCAGGATACGGAAGAGGTCCAGTGGATCCTGCTCCAGACCGGGGAGGACTATGAACCCCAGGGCGGAGAGAACGAACCGGGGGTGGTTCGGGAAGCTGCGGATATGCTCGATGGGGACCTGGCCTACTGGAAGCTGAAGCTGGATGGTGCGGAAATGCGCCTGCCGGTATACCGCTATGACCAGGGGGACGATCTGCCGGTGGATGTGTACATACGGACGGTGGATCTTGGGATGTACCTGGATATGGCGCTGGAGTTCACCGGGGCCACCACGTTGTCCATCGATCCCGGGCAGCATTACCAGTACGATCTGAACGGACAAATCGCGGACGGTTATTTCCGGTATCTCCACAGCGTGGTGCTGGCGGATGCGGATACCGGGGAGGTCCTCTATTCCCACAATGGGGAAATGCCAACCCAAATTGCCAGTACGACCAAACTGATGACCTATCTTCTGGTGAAGGAGGCCATGGACCGGGGAGAATTTACGGAACAGACCCTTTACACCGTCACCCAGGCAGTTTATGAGGAGGCCAACTCCGAGGACGGCATCTACTGCCAGAAGGGCAGCTGTGGCAGTCTGGATCTGGGCGCGCAGGTGACCGTGGCGGATTTGCTGAATGCCATGCTGCTGCGCTCTGCCAATGAGGCGGCGACTGCCCTGGCAGAACTGGTGGCAGGATCCGAGGCGGAATTCGTGACGCTGATGAATACGCGTGCGGCGGAACTGGGACTGACCACTGCGGATTTTTACAATCCTCACGGTCTGCCGGACTATACCCGGGGCATGGCTCCCTCCAAACGGCAGAATGAGATGAGTGCTCTGGATATGTTCCGCCTGACGGCTTACCTTCTGGAGCATCACGGCACCCACCTGACGGCCATTACCAGTCAGACCCGGGCAGAGCTTCCCAGCTTCGGTCCCTGCCCGGACGGCAGTGTGGCGTATGCCAAGACGACCAATGCGCTGCTATACAATCTGCCGGAGTGCTTGGGCCTGAAAACCGGCACCACCAACCGCTCCGGGGCCAATCTGGTCAGCACCATGCCAGTGACGGATGTAACCGGGCAGACCCACGATCTGGTGGTGGTGCTCTTCGGAGCAGAGGACGATTTTGAGCGGAATGAAAAATCCGCATGGCTGCTCAACTATGCCCGGCAGTATTACGGCCAGATCCCCTTCCCGGAGCCGGTGCCACTCACCGCTCCAACCACGGAACCGGACCAGCCGGAAACCACTCAGCCGGAAACCACCCAGCCGGAGGAACCCACCGAAACCACGGCGGTGGCTGTGGTCCCGGTGTCGGAGCCCCTGCAGGGACCGGTGCTGCTGATGATGGCCCTTTCGGCACTGACCGGTGCACTGGTGACCCTGCTGTGCGTGCGCCTGTTCCGGGGCAGAAAAAAGAATGCCAGCTATCAGGGAAAATACGGAAGATAACAAAAAACGGTGCTGCCACGAATGACCACGGCAGCACCGATTTGTTTTGGCGTGGATACACCCCCGGGGGAAGGTTTGGCACTTTTGCGACAATCCGCAATTCCTTTTTCGACACGCTGAGTGGGCCTTCTGCTTTTATTGCAGAAGGCCCACTTTAAAAGGTGAATAGCTCCAAATCATCAAGCATGTCCATAACATCTTGAGAAACGGATTCTGTTTCCTGATGGTCAAATATACTGAGAGATTCTGGATGTTCCGCTTTGATGGGAGAAGGTGTACGATCAATGGATTTTAGTCTCGCTTCGATCATTGCCTGAATCTTACCTTCCAAATCCTGAAGGGAAAGAGAACTGACGCAGATTTTAGAATGGCTGCCATCCAACAATTCCGGGTGATGATCCAGATACTCATTCAAAGCCGCTATGATTACGGCACTTTTCCTTCTGCCCAGCGTTTCCAGGAACTCTCCGGCCCTGACTTCAAGGTCTGTTTTCCCCGGGAACTGGATGTTGTATCGATAGATGCGGCCATCTTTCATAAGCAAAACAGTTAAATTGGCTTCAGGCTCATCTGGGCTTCAGCCAAGGTCTTGTATCCAATGGCATTGGCATTGGGATTCTCGATGAACGTCGCAGCGGTAACCATAGGCGTGTTCTCCAGATATTCCCGAAACAGAATGCTGCCTCCACCAATGAAAACAGCCGGATTGGAGCGAAGGTCAACTTGAAGTTCCCGAAGCTTATCCAGAATATCCTTCGCATGATGTTCCGCAGATTCCCGGATTGTCTGCTTTACCGTATCCGGCAGAATCGTTTCCTGATCAGCCAAAACAGCACTGATATGTTCGTCCTCGATCCGCATATCATGAAGAGCTCCCACGCGGCGGATGATATCGTTATTCATGGTGATAACACCCATCTCAAGGCTCCGGCAGAACTGCATGTCGGGCTTTCCATTTCGAAGGAGCAACACGTCTGTGGTGTAGCCGCCAATGTCTACAAGGAAAACCCGTAAATGATGATTCAGCTGCCCCTTGAGCGGCGCAATTGCAGCAAATGCCTGGGGATAGACATACACATTACCAATCATAATCGTCATGGGCTTATCGTTATATGTAAAATGGATCGACTGCGGACGTTTGAAGTACTGTGAAAACCGATCCTTCAGCATTCCGAAATGCTCCGGGGGCAAACCGACTGCCAAATGGATTTTTTCCGTGGAATTGTAGTTGCCTGCATAACCCATTTCCCGGGCAATGGCGAATAACGTGAGAATGAAGTAGCTTTCATCCCTGGTCTTGTCTCTGCGATAGCTGAGACGTTTGCCGGATAGCGTCCAGAATTTGCCTTCATACTCCAACACTTCGTCGGCCATAGGAGGACGGACAGAGTGTTCTGCCAGTCCAGCCATGAAGCTGTAATGGGGCGTTTTGATGTTGTAATTGCCATGATCAACTGCGATTAACAAGATGATTCCTCCTTAGTATTGAGATTGCTATATTACACGCCTGGTAATGTGTTTTTGCAAAGCGAAAACACATTAATTTGCCGAATACACATAAAAAAGAGGCGAACAATTCTGTCCGCCTCTTCCCTATCTGTTTTTTTGTCGGTAGCAGCATTGCCACACATAGTCGTCCAGTCCCTTATAAGCTGGATTCCACAGATACGTACCGTATTGGAATCCCATCTCAGATAAGAGCGCTGCAAGGCTATAATAGCCGTTCTGAACATGGGGATTGGTCATGTAATCCATATCAAAAGCGGTCATGACCTGTTGTGTCCCCTGTTCTCTCAGGTAACTTAGCACCGGCTTTAGCTGTGTCAGAGAATTCACACCAGGAACAGCCAGTACCGTCTGGCCTGTAAGAAAGTGGATCACATCGGCTTTCATCGGGCCTTCTGTCAAGAGGATCGTTTCCTGTGGAGGTCCTGCCATGTGCGTCCAACCCTCAGCTCTGGTACCGTCTTTTTTTCCAACACTGGATACCCATCGAAATTTCCGCTTGCTTACATTGTCCCTGCGAATCTGCAGGCCCTGTATTTTCCCTTCCGGATTTCTGACGGGAATCAGAATCCCCCGGTCTTCCCGGATGAAGCTCCATTCTCCCGTTGCAGTATGATAAAATCCAGGCACTCCCGGCAGATACTTTCCTTCGCCAAGTAATTGCTTGGCCAGAGCAGAATTTCCAATCACCGGAGTCGTTCTGTATTCCAGCCGGGCAATCGCTTCTTCCGTTAATCCACGGCTCAGCAGATTGTCGCGATGATCAGACGCGAGGGACAGCTTACTCAAAAGCGCACTGTACGTATCGTGGCGGGTATCCACATCTGTGATCGGACATTCCGGTACCACATCAATTGGCGCATAGCTTTTTGGCTTCCGGACCGGAGCGTCCGAATCCAAATTGAGTCTGGCATAGAGAATCTCTCTGGCATTCTTTCGGTTGATCCCGGCATAATACGCGTAAAGATCGAAAACACCGCCGGAAAAGCCGCATCTGGGACACCGAAAGACATCCTTCTCCAAATGGATATTCAAATGCTTTTTGTGTGGATTGTCATCGCAGCAGGGGCATGGGACATTATAGCTCACGCGGCCGTATTTGGGTTCCGGAATGCCAATCAACGGAATGATGTCAGTCATGCGTATCCGTTCCATTTATCCTCCTTTCTGGGGGATGCATGAGACATCCCCCATCTGAGATAGATTCCCTTAAGTACCCGCATGGTTCATTGCGTACTCGCACATGAACTTGGCAGCCGCAGAAACCTCGGGGCTTCCGGAGTACTTATTGGCGAGCCAGGTAATCGCAGTTGGATTCATTTGCAGGACTTCCCCAAGGGTGCGCCCAGCGTGTTTTTTCGTGGGCCACTGCATATTGGCAGCCATTTGGTATCGTTCTTCCGGCGTCGGTTCCTTTGGCGGTTCGGGAGGAATCGGTACAGGCATAGACTGCTCGCCGGCCATTCCCATAGACTGGCCTTCGGGAACCGGAACAGGATCAATCACGACATTCAGTTCGTTGGGTGCATTCGGAGAATACTCATCACCGGCAGCACCGAACTGCAGGCCGAAGCCGGCATTTCGAAGTGCAATACCCACTGCAGCGGTCTGCGCCCACTCACGAGGAGATACAGAAGGCTTCATGGGATCATATCCACGGGAAGCGGTCGCTTCAGCCAGATAACAGTCGATAGGGTCTTTGTAGCTGGGGTAGACACGGGCCGTTGCAACGAAACAATCGTGGCCGGGCGCAACGGTGATAGCAATTTTTCCTTCCGGATATACCAAACGGAACCAGGCAAGCTGCGCCATCACCGGCAGTCGTTTTCTCGTCTCTCCGGTGCTGAGGTCAGTATAGTCGATCGCATAGACGGTAGGGTCAAAGCCCTCAACCTTATGAATGTTATTGAGAATCGTGCTCTGAGCCGTAGTGTTGTTGGGATTATTCATGTTGCTTCCTCCAATTAAAGTGCCACATATGTATTTCGATAGGACATCCATGCCGGCAGGATCGTATTGATCATGTTATGAATGGTACTGCGGTATGTATCAGCAGCAGTGGGCTTAAAGCTGGAAAACTGCTTTCGGAATGTTGCAATCACAGTATTCAGATTGTTATAAGCACATTCACGCTGATTCTTGACCTTTTCATCCCCCGGAAGCCCTAAACGACGCTCCTGAAGCAGACACATAATGAATGCGTCCAACATCTGGTAGTGGTAACTCAGGACCCGTTGATCCATGGTGACAGGTGCGGTCTTTCCGAATGCCATACAGGTCTCCAGAACATCGATGCGGTACAGCATCTCCTGATACTGCAGCATCTGCTCCGGTGGGAAATTGCCTGCCGTAATCTTTGCGCCGATGCGGCCCTTAAGGTCAATATACTGCTCCAAAACGGTTGCCATAAAAATAACTCCCTTTCTTTATTTCGAAAAATCCTGGATTCTTTTTGCTAACTTGGTGCCTCGCTGTTCTGTATCCGTACGCCGGATGGCGGTACAAAGTGCTCTTCTTTCGCCAACAATCAAAACGCGTTCTTTGGCGCGGGTTATGGCCGTATAGATCAGAGGCCGAACCAGCATAACAGAATGGGCACATTGCAGGTTGATGATTACGCTTTTATACTCAGATCCCTGGGACTTATGGACGGTACAGGCATAACCAAGATCCAGCATATCAAGATCACTGTTTTCATATTCAACAACGCGTCCGTCACCAAAATCGATCCGGACAACGGAATCAGACTGTGTACCTGTGATGCTGGTTATATAGCCCACATCGCCGTTATTGATCTCGTCGCAGTTCTTGATCTGCATCACCTTATCGCCGGTCCTGAAGCGTCTCTGGCCGTGTACGGAGTCGTATTTGCCAACACCTGGCGGATTGATCTTCCCCTGGAGCCGCTGATTCAATGCGTTTGCACCGGTTTCCGTCTTTTGCCGGTACGGCGACAGAAGCACCACATTATCGATTCCGTATTTGGCGGTTTCCTGCAGATACAGGGATTCGATGATCTCAGCGGAGACAGATAAATCCGTTGAGTCATAGAATTCAAAATCAGGACCGTATTCCAGACTCAGATTCCCGTGGCGGATCAGTTTGGCATTGGCTGCGATTCGGCTGCCGTTTTTCTGGCGGAAGACCTGATCAAGCCGAATTACGGGGACCATATCGCTGACGATGATTTCTTTCAGGACGGCGCCAGGGCCTACCGAAGGAAGCTGGTCACTGTCACCGACCAGAATGAGTCTGGCGGTGGCAGGTACAGATCGGAAAAGCTTCTCTGCCAGGTAAACATCCAGCATGGAAACTTCATCTACCAGCACCAGATCTGCGTCCATTGTTTCCGGCTCTCCGTATTGACCGTCCTCGTTTGCGATTAAGCCTAAAGCCCTGTGAACCGTGGTAGACGGCACACCCGTGGACTGCTCCATGCGACGGGCAGCCTTTCCGGTGGGCGCACAGCAGGCGATTTTTGCTGCCGGATATTTCTTCTTGTACAGATCCAATAAGGCACGCTGCACAGAAGTTTTGCCGGTACCGGGACCGCCGGTGATCACGCAGAGCCTGCTTGTCAGACCCATTTTGATAGCTTCCCTCTGTTCAGGTGCCAGGCGGAATCTTAACGCGCGCTCTTCTTCCGAAATTGCTTCATCCAGATCCGGATAATCGGGAACTGAGCCGTGGACTTTCCTGACGATCTCATAAGCCAAGCTCTCCTCCACCCTGGCGGTTCTGGATTTGAATACGCTGTTATCATAAGTTATCAGCTTATCTTCCTGAATGAGTTTGACGGCTCTTGCGGCGGCCATATCCTGAGTCATGCCATTTGTATCCAGCAGTTTGAGACATTCCTTCAGAAAATCATGCTTTTCCAGACACAGGTGTCCTTTCGTTTCCGCATCGGTCAGAGTGTACAGAAGCGCCTGATCCACCCGTTCCGGAGAAAGCGGATCGATTCCCATACTCATGGCCAGCTTGTCAGCGGTCTTAAAGGCAATGCCGGCAAGCTCACAAAGCCTGTATGGATGATTCCGGACGATATCCATAGTCTCTTCTCCATATTCCCGGTACAGCTTTACTGCACGGTTGGGAGAAATACCATGAGACGCCAGCAAAGCAATTACATCACGGGCAACGCGGTTGGCCAGGTAAGAGTCGATGATCTTACGAAGCTTCTTTTCGCTGATACCTTTCACCGTGAGCAGCTTTCGGGGATCCTGATCCAGAACCTGCAGGGTTTCCTGTCCAAAGGTTTCGTAAATCCGCTCTGCGGTCTTCTTCCCGATGCCTTTGATCTGTCCGGAAGCAAGGTATGCGATGATGCCCTCCTTTGTGGGTGCAATCACCTCTTCATACCGTTCCACTTCAAACTGGATACCGTGCTTCTGGCTTTTACTCCAACGCCCCTCCATCCGATATTTGACCTTATCAGATGTGGGCAGGCAGTAGCCAACGGCCTTGAATCGGTCCAAAACATGACCCGCGGCATCCCGAAGGGTGCCGCAGGGTTTATAAATAGCGATCATAAAGCCGGAGGTATTTGCAGAGGCATCTTTGGGAAATATTACTTTTTCGAATTGACAAAGCATTTAAATGCTCCCTTCTGATTTACTTGTTCGTCAAGTATTTGCTACCAGAACTTTTTGGGTCTGGGGAACACGGATCTCCACCTCCATGACAGAATAGTCTTTGGCCATCTGAATGCCGTGGGCGACCATTTGGTCAGCAAGAGCGTCCAGTTCCTGCACCAGTCTTACCCGGTCCCGCAGCTCGGCCATGGACCATTCTTCATAATCTTCGTCCATGTCAATGCCTTTACCGGGATAGGTAAAGGTCTGCATGGGAGGCTGGATATAATCCACGAGATCCGGTTTACCGCATCGACCACAAATGTTTCCGCTTTCCATGACACTTTTGAAGTTTCTTTGATAGCAGCTTCGGCAGTAGGAACGGTGCCCGGTGGGCTTAATCCCGCCCTCATAGAGGACGAGATACCCACCGCTGCGGCCGTTCATACCAACCTGCCAGCGGAACTGATGCGCCTCATTAAAAGCATCCATCAGCTCACGCTGGGCATCGAAAAACTCCTGGCATTGCATTAGATCGTACAGCTTGCTCTCAATGTCATAACTCAAACCGAGTTTATGGATCTTGAGATTGCAGGCATACGAAGTTGCCCAGTTCCAGGAGTTCATTGTGTCATATCGAAAATGGGTTTGGAGATAGTCTGTCATTTGCTTACGGGATCGAAGATCTACCGGAACAAAAAATCGTTTCATGATAGACGCCCCTCCTAAATCGGTTGTACGGAAACCTTGACTTTACGGCTCTGGGATTCCTTTAATACATCCGCATAAACAGCAGGATATCGGCTTTTCAGCGCTTTGGAGTCAGGGCGTTTGGACCGTTTGGTGACGAAATCGATGAGGAGTTTATCGGACGTGGTGGTTAAAATTCCGTGCTCGTGTTCTTTCATCAACTCCGCAATTCGGACGGAGTGTTTTTCAATTTCCCTTTCATAAGTTTTGATTTCTTTGTTGCAGTCGTTGATTTTCTCCTGAAGAATTGAAATCTGCCGAAGCGGATGTTCGTATTTCTTGGGGAATTCAATGGTAGGAAGGTCTGGCTGACTGGCTCCGTAGATTCGGGCGAGAGATTCCATAGCGAGAGAAGACTCCACGCCACTCATCGTAGGCGGCTTATCGTGCTCCAGGCTCCAGATCCATTCGTCCAGACGCTGGAAGATCATATCCTCCATAGCCATATCCCGTTCAATCTCCGGCATTGCCAGATCAATTTCGGGATTGTTGCCCCAGATACAGGAAAAGGCACCATGCTGAACATCTGCTACGGACAGGTAGAATCTCAACTGCAGTTCGTAATAAATTGGCACCGCATCATCTGCCCAGCTGTCTGCTTTGTGGTAGGTACAGCTTTTGCATTCGAGGATGCCACCTTCGCCGTCGGACTTTCTTTCGAAGCGCCGGTCAAAATTGGCCAAAGCGTAGGGATGATCCGCATGCTGATAAAGACCTGTGTCCTCATAGACGTGATTTCCGGATTTCTGCGCATACCAGTAGGCAGCGATGGGTTCCAACAGGTGCCCCATCTGCAGCTGATCGGCATTGGCTTTCTTCGGCGGCTTCATACGCCCTTTTTTGATCATCCAAAGTTCCAACGGTGTCGTCCAGGGTGAAACGCCGAAGATCGCAGCCACATCACTGCCGCCAATCGTATACGGAATATCCCCTTTCGGACCGTGCATGCGGCATTCCAGCCAGCGATCATTCGACATGCCGGCAGTATCACAAAGCATAATGGGAGCAGCCATCAGTAATTCACCGCCTTTGCCAAATCGAAATCGCTCCAGCGGATCGTGAGTGCCCTAGCCATATTCTCTTCTACAGCGAGCATCTTGGCTTCCGGGTAGTGATTGGACTTCATCAGCCAGGGGATTTCCTGCAGAGCCATGAAAACATCATGTGCTGTCGCTGTTCCACCGCCATAGGATACTTCAAACATTGCGATTGCTTCCAGAGCCTCCTTTTTGGGTAAAGAGAATTTCTTGCAGATCCGGGTCATCGCATTGACGGGATACTGCAATTCAATCTCCAGAAGCGTCTGAAGTCTGGCAACGGAGTCACAGAACTGTGCGAACAGCTGGTCCAGTTCCTTCTCAAAATCACAGACCTTTTTCTGCAGCCGGTGATCCACCGAAATGCAGCTTCCGATATGGATCGGGTACTGTGTACCCATCAGCATTGCAGATACCTTTGCCGATGCGACACCGGTATCGGATGTCAGGAAGCGGATGCCGGGAACCAGTTTGGATGCCATTGTTTTCTTTCCCTTTGCGGCCAAAGTTTTGGCATAGGTACCCAGCATATCTTCCTTTTGACCGGGAAATGTCCAGCAGGCACTGGTGAACGCGTGATCTGAATATCCATTTTCAAAATGATACCCAGGGAACCTGGCATCCATCTTCTTCTCCAGAGTGTGAAGAAGCTCATCGATGGGAAGCACAGAATAATCCTTCGTGTCACCGGAATGGGTGGCGGACACTTTTTCGTCCCGGACAAGAAGTAAGGCATCCGACGAATGAACGGCCAGACAGGCGTTCAGAACGTCAGCGAGTTCTTTCCGTTTCAGTTTCGGAAGGGCTGTGCCGCTGATCTTGGCACGATCCAGCAGCGTTTTGTAGGCTGTGGTCCGGACAGGAAAAAGGTCTCCCCCTACCCGAAGCGCAAGACCGAGATTTTCGGCAGTATCAGCAATGGCCTCTTCACTGGTGCCGGAAACGAATGCGGTGGGGTCGCCGAAAAGCACAGATGTTGTGTCCAGCGGCTCCACGTGAAGTTCCTTTACCTTACAGCGGCGCCAGACCGATTCTTTTGTCAGGCATTCGTGATAGCGAAGCATTTCGTCAAAGGATGAGAATGTGGTGGTGTAGTTGTCTTTGCAGGTTAACATGAGTAATTCTCCTTTCATTTTTTCGGTAACCGAGAATATAACAAAAGCCAGCAATCCAAAGACTGCTGGCTTTATGTCCAATATGAATATGGCAGGAAACAAAAAAGTGCCATTTGCCGCAAGCGGACAAATGACACTTCAGAAAATCGGATAAACAAACATTTCACTCTGGGTGAAACTCTGATACTACATTTGCATTATACCATATTTTCCTGCAATAGTCAAATTGTATCGGTTGAATGGAGAATTATCGTCGTTGAGAGCAACTGAAGGTCAGCGCTCCCATCTCCTGTCTAGATTACAGATAATTTCATGCAGATGATCTTGATATCCTGAAGACCTGCCAGAGCGCTAAACCCATCCAAAGTCATGCTTTTGGCAGACCTGGTATCTGCTGCAATAAGAGAAACGGTGTGCGTTTTTACTCTCCCAATCTGATCCCTGCATTGGTACAGAATCTCTGCATCATACTCCAGATCATTCAGCATTGCTAAGACGCGCAGTCTGTTTTTGACAGTCTTCTGCCTTGCCTGCTGAGAAGTTGCAAAACGCATGTACAGGGCTGTTTCCTTCTTCTTGAACATTCTACTTCCTCCTAAAAAATGAATCAAATAACAAATTGAGCGTCACAATCGCATTGAGTCAAAAGATCACCACACATGGGACATATTTCGCAGGCACAGTTTTCATGATGATAGCCGCCCCGGTAAACGCCGCAGTCCTGGCATCTTCTTGCCGACCAGTTGTATTCCTCGTCTCCAAACGGGACCCGCTTCAGTATGATTCCGTTACATTCGATCTTTCTATAAGTACAGCTCTCAGAAAATGGGATCTTCAGACCGCAAAGGCCGCATTTCTTACGATAACGAATGACACCCTCTGGTGAGTATTCGTCCATAGCATTACCTCCTCGCAGCAAGTCCAAAATCACTTACAAAGCAATGTCAGAAATCCGTCTGCGTCCAGGGCCACGTGTACAGCCGCAGCTTTTGACCTTTTTATTTAAGATCTTAGTCAGACGAATATAGGATTCCTTGCCGCAGCTGCACCGGCATTTGATGGTTTTGTGGTTACTGGGATCTCTTCCCATAGGGCCAATAACCGTCAGCTTTCCTACCACAGTACCGGCCAGAGCCTCTACAACCTTCCGTTCGTCCTCTTCGCGGGTAGCATCCATCTTCCGATGAACAGCTTCTCTGATCTTTTCACTGCGATCACAGCCACAACAAAGGGATCCGCCGTTACGTAGCTTTGTAGAGGAAACGTATCGCCGGGTACCGCATTCACATTCGCATAGCCAGAGAACATGCCGGTCTTTGCCCTGGATAAAATCATTCAGAACTGTCCATTTGCCAAAGGTCATTCCTGCTAAATTTTCCATATTACCACCTAATATCAAAAGTAAAAGGGAGCAAAGTGCTCCCTTTTGTGTTTGTTCCTGCGTATTTACATATGATAATCAATACTGACGAGGACATCCTCGTCATCCAGATCATCGATGAACTCCTGAATGGTCTGAGCCCATGTCAGAGCCTGCTGTTCTCCTCTCTCAGGAGACTGATAATCATGTCCCTGGGCAAGCCAGTCATTCTCATCGATCAGATCACAGAAGGATACCGGGTATTTCCGATCATCAGTGACCCGCATACGGGATAGATAGTCTTCTTCCGATTCGCCGATCTTGTAGACCAAATCAACGAAGCTGTATACAGCCCCATCCTTGACATTCAAATACTTTCCAGGCTCCTTGAGACCTCTTATAAAGGTGCCTTCCAGATCCTGAAAGCGTTCTTTGGCCTGCAGCAGGTACCAGTCCTTCATCCTGGACCATTCGATATCCTTCTTTCGCGCTGCGGAAACCCACATATACCCATCAGGACAAGGATATTCGTCATCATCGTTACCCCAGCTGCGTTCACCGAAGGAATATTCCGTGCAGGTATCCTTGACCAGGAATGTAACCGGCCATCTGCCGCCAATCTGATACCAATCCCACATGGCGTTGGGATTGCAGTAATAACCGTAGCCATTGGTTGCCTCGTCATACTCATATAATCACAGTAATCGATGGCATACTCGTGCATGGTCTTATAAAGCTTCTTGAATGGATAATCCGGCAATGCCTTCATCTTTTTCGCCTTATGCGTGCGCATGGGATGCTGTAATGGACCAGCCTTTTTCTGGAACACCTGACCATTTCGGATCACGAATTTGCCGTAAACGCTGCGGTCATACAGGCTGACGATTCTGCCATCAGGAAGACGTACGCAGTCGCAGGAACGGTTTTCGTATCCGGACTGGACATCGCCTTTCTGATCGCAAAACTCATAACAATCTTCGCTCTCGCTGCCGTAGGGGTGCATCAAATCTTCAATGCCGCGGTAAACCTCACGAGAAAAACTGTTCAGTTGCCCTTTCAGCTCTCGGATGAATACCTGCCGCATGATATTTTCGGGGCCGATCTGCTCCATGCGTTCCAGAGATGCCAGTTTGCTTGCGACTTTTGCTGTTGCCTCCAGATCTTCCTCTACCTGAGGAATCCGAAGAACTGCCAAAGAATGAAAATGCATAGTTAACTCCCTTTCTGTCTTTATCAGGACAGATGGGCAGCTGAGATTCTCCCAGTTGCCCATCCATTTGCGTGTATTCGCCCAATCATGGGCAACTGGTTATTGTTTTTTCTGAGATCAGAAGCGCATAAACCGTTTGATCACGTTGGTCAGCTTCATGGGAAGCTGATTCAGATCGGTGATATCCAGGAAGGAATCTCCATAGATGCGTTCAATGTTCTGCTTATCGTCACCGATTGCAGCTGCCACAAACAACAGCCCCTTGCGCTTGTATTCCTGCTTGATACCACGGAGATCTTCTTCTGCCGCGGTGCCGCTGTAACCCGTGTCTGCGGGTTGGCCGTCAGAAACGAGTATGAGGATACGAACTTCCTCATCCCTTTTGGACAGCTGCTCAGCGACAAATCGCAAAGCAGCACCGTCCCGGTTACTGCCTCGGGCACTGATATCCATCATTCTGTATTTGTCATTCTTATCAATGGCATCAAATTCCGCATAGGAATATAGATCCACGCCATTGCTCCAGCTCGTGGAATGTCCATAGACCATGATGGGGATATTCATCGCCTGACAGAAATCGTAGAGAATGATCGCAGCAGCACGGGCATATGTACACCGGTCGCCGCAGCTCATGGAGCCGGACTCGTCCAAAAGCAATCCTACAGATATCCGTGGGATCTCGTTGGGCAGATTGTTCTTGTAGAAGACTTTCCCGTCATTACGGCACAGCGCGTGCGCATCCAGACGGCGGCCCATTACAAGACCGGTCTGCTTTCCGCCTCGCTGCTGATCCTTGAGCTTCTGAATCAGGCTCCTCTGCAGCTGCTTGGAAATGGTAAGCAGCGGTCCAGAAATCTGATGATACTGGTCCTGAAGCTCTTCATCTACATCCGCAATCCGATGGACGCAGATGCTGACACCATTATGGATATTGCCGTAAGAGATGCTTTGGGCAGCCTCGTTCAGCTCTTGAATACGTTCATTTTCCAGCTGCTTGCAGGCTGCTTTTTCGGCCATCTGTTCCAGCATCCGTTCGATGTCAGCAGCTGCCCGATCACTTTGCTCCCGCTTATAATCCTCGTCGTACTCTGTTTCACCGCCTACAGGCTCGGAAGCACTGTCCGTCTGATGATACGGGATGCGTCTGCCTTCCTCGGAAGAGGTGGACTGCTTGCTGGAACTGCTGCCGTCACTTGAATCCGGCGGCAGACCAGATTCAAATCCGGTTTCCTCTGACTGTTTTTCGTCAGAATCAGTCTGCGAACTCTCAGAGCCTTCCCCAGACTCGTTTTCTGATGCTTTGGCATCAGATTTCGTTTTTTCACGCTTTCCTGCGTTTGCGGCCGGAGCGGAATCCTTATCTGCACCTGCAACAGGTGTACCGGTACCTTCACCCTGGGCGCTGGAACCGGACAATGCCTGGAGCAGGCCGGACAGAATCTCTTCTGCACTGCCGCCAGCTCCGGAGGAAGCTGCTTCGTCCTGATGCTGCCTGCAAACCTCGATGTAATCTTCTATGTGGTGCCACAGACGGATGAGAATCAGACTGACAATCTGCCAGCGGTCTTTCGCTGAGGTGGTTGTCACGGCATCATCGATCTGCGGGATCAGCTTGAAGACAGTCTGAATCCGGATATCGGATAAAGGCGTTTCACCATATTTGATCTCACCGAACAGTGCATAGGACAAAATGATCTGCAGGATCGATTGGAAGATGTGGCCGGAGCCATCATCTTCCGATTCGATCAGCTGTGTTACCGTGGACATATCCTTAAACTGGTGCTCACGCATGACAGAAAGGTTATATCCAAGTACGCCTGGAAATTGGGACAGGATCCTGTTTTCGATATAGCCATCTTCCAGGACATTCGCAATAAAGAATGCAATTTGTTGGGCGAAGGCCATATTCCTGGGATCTGCTTTGACATATTCCCAAAAGTCCTTTTCGTTGCGGGCATCCTGCGCTGTTGTTAATACGGGTGGCGCAGGATAGAACTTGTAAGAAGTCAGAAAATTCATGTAGGTCTGTTTCGCCAGAAAATCAGTATAGAGGACGTGCCCCAGTTCATGGGAAAACAGTCCGCAGATCATCTCGTAGCGATTCATTCGGCCCCGGATTTTGGTGACCGACGGATGACCTGCGTTGATTCGGATATATGTATTGTTTGTGCAGGCCCCATTATTGTCCTTTGGATCCCAATAGATTTGGACATGGACACGACGGTTATACTTGTATCGCTTGGTCTGCGCTGCCGCAACATCCTCAAAATGACCTGCCAGGATCCGGGATGTAAAGAACTGCCGGTCTGTAATCTTACTTTGTTTTTCATTCATCAACTGCTTGACCCGCTTGTGATTGACTCTTGCCATTGTGATACCTCCCGTTCTCAGGAGACCTTACGGCGCTTGGGCGTGAAAATTGGCTCCAGAATGGTGGTTTTCAATGCTTCCCTGTCCTCTTCGTCAGGGGTGGCTTTGCTGATTACCGTACTCAGGGCGGATTTATAGACATCGCCTGTAATCTCTGCGCTGACAATCCAGTCGATCAGGCTTCTCATACCGCAGGTACCGTCCGTAATGCCGTTCTTGCGCATATACTCAGCCATGTCATTGACAACCTGCACCATTTGGGATACCTGGTACTCATCGGTGGCGCCGGTGATTGCCATGGCACGCTGGGTCATGACTTCGGGACTGGGGAGATCGATGTCCTCCACCAGACTCATTCTATCGACGACAGACTGGTTTAATCCACGGCAGCCTTCGTAAGTCACATTGGTCGTCACGACTACAACCGTATCCGGATGGCGCTGGATGATCTCCCCTGTGGGCAGTGTAATGGAACCGCTCTGCTCCAAAAGAGAATTCAGGCCAACCAAAACACCAGGTTGGGTAATGACCGTGGGCTCCTGAATTTCTATGAGATATCCGTTCTTCAGAGCCTTGATGAAATCCGTTTCCACATAAGTGTAGGTTTGGCCGGAGGACTTCTCCCCTTCCGCGGGCTTGCTCAGCTGCTTGATTTTTTCGGCAACCATATCCATGACAACTGCCATACAATCCCGGGAAGTAGCTTCCTCATTGGTAATGCCTGTAAGGCTCTGGAAGACGCCGCAAGGATCGAAATCCATATCTTCAAGGTCCGGGAGGTTCATGATTTTTGCCACATTGGCGTAGTTGATACCGCCCATGGCCATGACCATCTCCCGCTCCTTATCCAATTGTGCATCTCCGGTGCTCATGGTATCCGTCTTCGGGAAAACCATGCCTACGAAATCAAATACCTCGGTGGACGCAGAGCAGGTGTATTTCATGTACGGCAAGTGCAACCCGGCAGCGATCGCCCGGGCACCCTGCGTTTTGCCGGTGCCGGCTGGGCCTCGCATCAGGAAGTTCCGCATCTGCATGGACTTTCCCGTTGTGACCTGGGCATGACGGCAGATATTGACCACCTGCTCCGGGATGATGTACCAGGAATCCAGTTTGGGAACCAGACTTTCTTCCAGAAACGAAAGCTTTCTTCCGGGCGTCAGCTGGTATTTCCCTTCGAAATCAGAATGCGGGATCTCGGCTGTTGCCGCGCTGACGGTAACCCGGTTCGTTTTTGCAAAGATCGTGAATTCTCCCGCCATAACGTTGGTGGGCGTATAGGCACCGGAGTCCAGTTGTGTCTGGGAGACCCGAAGCACATTGCCGGACTTCTCAACCTTGGCTTTTACATTTGCGGGACACGTTTCATCTTTGATGCGCCGGTATGCATTGTCACATAGGATTGCCATGTACTCGACAGCTTTATTCATGTCAGGATATCCGGCTTTACGTTGATCGAAGTACAGGGCAAAGTTATCCTCAAACTCCTGGTCAGCCATTAGCGCCGGCATCATGGCCATAAGGACAGCGGCACCGTCATTGGCTGTCTGATGCAGCCGGTAGGTCTCGATCATCTCTGTATTCTTGTCATAGCCGCTGGCAACGATGCTGCCTGTGACACTGTCATATACTACCAGATGGTATGCATCCGGGCCGGACGAAGACTTGTATTCGGCGACCATTCGGTGATCGATGACACCAACTGCACCTTCTCCGGTTCCGGTCATGCAGTCACATACAGCGTTCACCGCTTTGATCACGGTGGCGCTCAGCGTGGCCTCTGTGCCGGATCCATACTTGGACGATACTTTGACCTTTTTGCTGGGCAGTGTGTCCATAGGTGACGGAAGCGCCCGTGAAAAATTGATGAGGTTATTGATTGCAACGCTCATGATTCATTCCCTTTCTCTTTTTTATTGCTCAAATTCGATTAAGATACCATCATCGCGGCAGGATGCGCCGGTCAGATCATTTCTTTCCAGCTCTTGGCATATCTCCATCCAGCTCGCCTGAACGGGAAGTTCCTCTGCCGTGATCAGGATATCCGTTTTTCGCTGACCAATGGCTTCATTGATCCGCTCATTCAGCTCAATGATGTGTGCATCGACCCATTGAAAGGCAAGAAGTCCGTAATCTTCCGGAATATCATCGCTCTCAACATCATCGATGGATTCGTCAGGAATCTGGTCACCTGTTTTTTGATGTGGCAGAACTGAATTGGAAGTGGCTTCAGACAGGGTTTGCGTATCCTTTTCTGGTTCAAAGATGATATCGCACACATGGTAATTCTGAATGACAACAAGACCTTTCCGGTAACCACCGGCTTTATTCAATAAGACATATACCTTATTGCCTTTTTGAATATCCTCTTTTGCATACGCGTTTTCCCAGATCCATCTGCAATCCGGAAACCTGCTGAGCAATATTTCCGTGATACGCTTTTGTATCAGAAAATAGGCCATGTTCTGCATATCCTGCTCCGATGGTTCTTTTAGCTTTTGTGGTTCCGGCAGAGCAGGAAGCGGTTCCAAAGGCTCAATCCTTTTGGATGATAAGAACAGAAGGCGCAGCGCCGCAATGAAGATTCCGAGAATCACCAGCAGCAGGATTGGCCACAGGCGCGTGATATACAGAAGCAAAGCAAGAAGCCCCATAATGACCATGGCTTCATAAGCATAATGACGTTCGTTATCTCTGTCTTTCATACGTTTCTCCTTTTGGGGCGCAAAAAAACGCACAAGAGACCTTACTCAGGTAACCCTTGTGCGTTTTATGCGCTGTGATTCAATTTACCAGCATACCTCCTTACATATTGAAGAAAGAATTATTCCCGCCATAGGCCTGGTAACCGGTGAAGCCGTTGGGCATCCCATTGTCAGCAGCGGGAGCAGCATCGTTCCCGGCAGGGTTCTGAGAGCCGGCGGTTGCTTTCTGTCCGTCTCCAGAGTTCTTGCTGCTGCCGCTGAAACAAAACTCGATTTCTTCCAGGATAATAACAGGCATACTCTTCTTCGATTTTGTCTGCTCATCTTCCCATACGTCCTCGTCATAGCGGCCGGACAGGTTGATGTGAGAACCTTCTTTCAGATCCATCTTGCGGATCCGCTCGCACAGAGGGCCGAAGGCCTTTACTGTCAGGTTGACCCATCTGTGATTCTTTTCTGCTCTGGTGTCATACACCTTGGCGCCGATGCGAAAGCGAACAAAGTCGCCCTTATCGGAAAACTTCAGAGCAGGTGCATTATTCGCACCTTTAGAAACGGTGACCTCGCTGGCGAAAAACTTTAACATAAATGACTCCTTCCTGCAGGTTCTGCCTGCAACCATAATAATATATATTTCAACCTGCACTGCGCAGGCAGAAACCGGGAAACAAAAAAAGTGCCATTCACCCCAAATGGGCAAATGACACTTCATAAAATCGGATAAACTAACGCTTCACGCTGGGTGAAACTCTGATACTACGTTGATAGTATACCATATTTTTCTTCTTTAGTCAATCCAAACTCCCGGTATCAATCGGTCCCACGGCAATAGCCTGACGAATCTGGGTTTCACAGAATTCAAGTGCAATTTCGATTTTGATGCTGTCTGCGACAAGCGTTCCGTCAGGTAATTCTGCTGCATGAACCAATGCGCGGATTTTTTCCAGCCAGTCATATACTTCTTTTGCTTCCATTTGTCGCCTTGTCCTTTCCGTATGCGATGACATCACACAATACCAGTTCGTTGTCCACCTCATATACCGAGGCGGTATCCGCCAGATAAAGGATCAGGCAGTCCCCTTCTCTGACAGTTCCCGTACCCTGGTGGGGGATGATCTTGATAGAATGACCTTCTGCTTCTATATGTAGTGCTTTGATGCGTTTTCGGATTGCTGATCGTTCGATCAGCTTGCAGACACCATGTATTTCAAGGTATCTGCCCTCCACACAACGTAAGAAAAGATTGTATGCCCCGAGCAGAAAATATGCGGTTATCACCACAGAAGGGAAAAGCAACTGCCAGCGGCCGGCAAAGACCAGGAGAATGATGATCGTGGCCAGACCGATCGCACAGCACGACAAATAAAGCAAAATCTGTTTCTGAAGAAGACCGGGAAATGATTTGAATTTATCGAGCATAGTATATACCTCATTTTAAAGCAGGACAATGCGTTTTTTCTTCAGAAGCTTCAGCACGATTCTGACAACGGTATCCCTGCTGACGGCGTGTTCCATCTGATTTTCAAGGATATTATCAAAGATCGTATCTGTGGTATAGATCCGTTCTACCAGATTCTGGATATTTTCTTGCCCCAGGTACTGAAGCTCCGGATGAATGTCATGTTCAATCAGGTAAACCAGCTCGGCCATGGACAGGATCAGACCGGATTCCGTGATCCAAATCAGAGCGTTCTTTTCCTCTCCCGTTAATCCCTGATAGGGCTTTTTTGATTTTACCGGAACCAGTTTTACTCTGGTGAGGGTACGATACTCCCCTGCCGGTGTGTTCTCTGTTAGAAATACAAGACCCATGCGTTCCAACTGGTACAGAGCTTTATCCCGGAACGCATCCGATGTTTTATCAAAGCCAAACCTGCCATCCAGCCATACAGAAGCAAGGTCACCTGTCAGGGTATATTCGTAGCCGTAATGGGATACATAAACGATGTGCTCAGTAGAAGGCTTGTTTACAGTACCAACGGAGATATATTTCATAGTCAACACCTCATTTTTGGGATTTACTGTAATTACACCCTGCGGACCGGAAAAATGCAAAGTTAAAGTACACATAAAAGAGCAATGCAAAGGCCTACGATCACGACAAAGCCGATTCCAAGGGTTACGATATTCTTAATCAGTTTCTTATCCAACCCTTCGCTGATTCGGTCCTGATCCGGTGGCAGCACATCATCGTAATAGCCATCGTAGCCGTCATCCACGGGTTCTCCCATTACTTCGGGGATGTCCTCGGTTTTCGATTCCTGCTTCCTTTGGGATTTGTTCCTTTTCTTCTTCGGTTCTTTCTTTTTGGACTGTGAGACTTTGATGCAGTCCTCACAATTCTCTGTTTCTTTCCCGCAGACCGGGCAAAAAGAAGTGGTGCCGTCAGATAGATCGGCACCACAGCGGGGACACTTCTTCATTTTTCAATACTCCTTCCCAAATTGTGGTAACAAAAAAAGCAGGCTTTTTGCAAGCCCACCTTTTGACGCTACAATTATAACACATCCTGATTCGCTATTTGTTCCCTTTTTTGTTTCCTTTTTTTCCCGCTTTTGTCACGCTGCCCACAGTCGAAATCAGACGAATTACTTTATAGTTCTTCCGGATGGCAGCAGAGGGTTTGATATTCATAAGGCTACCTCCCGATAGTCAAATTCTAATACTATTATATGTAAGTTTAGCTGCCACGTCAATGTGAAGTATCCAAGACTCTGTGAATTTTAGAAACCGCATCAAAGGAAATAGCGATATTCCCGATTTGTAAAAGCTACAAAATAGGAAAACCTTTTTTTGATAATATGACATCCGGGACTGCAGCAGTCCCGGATGTTCCCCTATATTTTCGCCTTTTTGCTGTTCTTGACCTTGTCCAGATCCTCAAGGTCGATCCATTCTTCCGTAAAGCCGCACCGGCAGCAGATATAGCGGTTCACATTCACTGCCGAAAAGACCGATATTCCGACCATCACATTATTTCCAGCACCATAACCGCCCGTATATCCATCGATGCGGACGATGTCATTGCTGCGGCACTTGGGGCAAATCTTCGTTGTTTTCATATCGCAATCCCCTTCCGGATCGTCTCGTCAACCATTGACAATGAGCTGTTCTCTCTCGGCTTTCAAATCTGCGATCTGCGTATCTGCAGCGGATTCCATGCTTCTGAGCTTATCCAGCATCCGGTTGATCTGGTTCTTGGTATCGGACACCGAGGATTGGGACTGACTGATTCGGTCACCAACGGCCCAGTCTGCAAACAGGCCGTCGAAGAAGTAATCCGCAAACCGCAGAAACCCATCGATGTTTACCTGCATATTGGCACTGATCTGGATATCCGCCAGTTCCGTTTTGAAGCGTCTGAGTTTCCCCTGAAGTTCGGAAACCAGATTCTGTGCCTCATCCAGATGACTGTGTTTCGCCATGTGGGTGATGATGCCACCGCCGCCGATGAGATCCCAGGTATTCCACCCGTCGGCATCATTCAGCTCAGAAAGAATGCGGTCGGCAGTTCCTCTGGCACTGATACCGGCAGAGATGGCTTCCTCGATCTCTTTTCTCTGTGCTTCCAAATCCGTAATTTGTTCCTCAATTTCGATGATCCGATTTCCAACCTGTGTGCCGGAAGCTTTCAGCTCTGCCCGCTTCTTTTCCAATTCTCCCTGATATTGGACCTCAGCCATTCGGATGTCCGCAAGTTCCCTCTGGATTTCCTGGATGTCCTGATCGATGCCGGCAAGCTCCCGCTCTGCTGCGTCCAGCTTGACCTTAGCTGCATAGGCTTCTTTGCGCTCCTGATCCAGCTTGTCATCCAGTTTCCCAATGACCTGATAGAAATAGTTGGCGAGACTTCCGCTCTCCAGTTTTTCAACGTCCTCCTGCTCTTTGCGCAGTGACACACGCAGGGAGATCACCTCGTTGTCGTATTGTCTTCTCTGGCTATGCAGTTCACTCAGCTTTGCTTCCAGTTGTTTTTTTCTTGCAACTTTCTGCTGAAGCGCAGTCAAAGTGTTATCGTACATGCTTCTGTACACCTCCCAGTCCTTCACTGAATTCCAAATCCATCTGTTCCTTTTGCGAAGACAAATTGGAATTTCTCCTGATTGGTCGAAAAGCGAAGTTCTTCAAAGCCTTCCGCACTGGAAAAGGAAATGACGCGATTTTCCCAGTCCACCCACACAGAGGGGATCTCCTGTTTCTCTACAGCTTCCATGGCATCAATTGTTCCCGCCGGTGGGGATATAGGGACGGATGGCATTGGCGACATTGTAGATGGGCATGGTTTGCAGCCATACCCGGCCGGGACCGGTGAGGACCGTGTTGAAGATCCCCTCACCGCCGAAGAGCATATTCTTCGCGCCGGGGACGGTCTGAATGTCCATCTGGACCGTCGGCTCGAAGCCTGCCACATTGCCGGTGTCCACGATGATTTTCTGACCGGGTTTCAGCTCGTATTCCATGAGGTCACCGTCGATCTCCACGAAGGCCGTGCCACGCCCGGAAAGCCGCTGCATGATGAAGCCCTCGCCGCCAAAGAGTCCGGCACCCAGCCGCTTCTGGAAATGGATGCTGAGGTTCACCCCCGCTTCCGAAGCCAGAAACGCGGTTTTCTGAACAATCATCTCCCGGCCGGGGGCGATTTCCACCGCCCGGATCTCGCCGGGAAAGCTGGATGTAAAGGCAATCAGGCCGGGGCCGCCCCGGGCGGTGTAGTGGTTCTGGAACATACTCTCTCCGGAGAAGGCCTTGGAGAACATTTTTCCCAAACCGCCGCCGTGGGTTTCCATCTGCATATTGGGGCTCATCCAAGCCATGGATCCCTTTTCAGTGATCATCTTCTCCCCGTTTTCCAGGGTGCAGATCACAACCGGGAAACTGCCGCCCTTGATTTCATACTTCATGCTCTTTTCCTCCTCAAAAAATTTAGAAACATGCTTTCAGAATGCCAACAGCAATGCCCATCAGTGCCAGGGGTACGATCAGGACGATGCCGCCCGCAAACACCAGGCAGAGAATCAGCGCAGGCATTGCAAGCACCATCAGAATGCTGGCAGCAATCTTCGCCACGCCCCAAGTGAGCTTAAACGCAAGGCCGATGCCCTTGAACAGTAGCCCCACAAAAACAATCAAAATCAATAACTCAAACATTTCTATCCTTTCTTTTACCTCCGAAAAGCCAAAGGGTCTCACGGATTTGTGAGGCCCTTTGGGTCAGATTCTATGTTCTGATATTCTTGCGCACCGGCGGCCTCAATACCCAGTGCTTTGGCGTATGCGGGGTGCTTTTCCAGCTTCTCCATCAACCGAATCATCAGAATCCTTTCTTTTGCGGTCATCCGCATCACTCCCTCCTGTTATGGAGATATTGTACCGACAATTCCGGAAGAAATAAATAACGAAATCCGCAAATTAGGCGACCGATTCTTTCCGCAGGCGGAGAATTATCGCTGGGTCTTATACGCCTCATACTGCTCCCGGTCGATGGCGCCGATGTCCAGCATCCGTTCGCACCAGAGCTGTAGCGTCTCCACCGCAACAGAGATTTTCTCCAATTCCTCCTGGATATGGACAAAGTCTGCCAGTTCATCGCCGGAGATGTGGCCGTCCACCGTAATCTCAATCAGGCGGTCCTTCTTTTGCTGCATGGTGTTCAGGGAAGCCAACGTCTCCAGCACGATCTGGGACAGGTCCTTGATCTTCACCTCTGGCACATACTGCTGCCCGATGGGGCATTGGTTGGCGCAGTAGAAATTACACAGGTTTGGCTGCTTGTACGCATCGGACATCAGCAGTACCTCATCGGGATGGGGCATGGAACGCTCACTTTCGATCTTCTCGATACGCTCGGGTGACATGGTGATAAGCAGATCAGACGCTTCCTCCCGGGTCAGATCCATCCCTTCCCGGGTAAGTTGATAGATATTTTTATTCTCTTTGGTGGATTTTCTTGCCATGTATGATTCCCTCTCTCTCCATTTTTCTTCATTCTATCATATTGGCCCAAGGAGGGAAAGCATTTTTCTTTCATGCAATAGTATTCTGTGTATATTTAAATGTATCTTAATTTCTGCCTTGCTTTGTTGCGCAAGTGACCATAACAAAGTAAAATATAGGAAAAATAGCAAAGTCAAATTGAAACTGAATCAAAAAATGTAACCAATTCGAAAAAACTTCGGGTATATGGTTGAAGAACAATTTCAGATACAGGAGGTATCAGAATGGAAGATAAACAGATTGTTGATTTATATTGGGCAAGATCAGAACGGGCCATTTCAGAAACGGCGCATAAATACGGCAGATACTGTTATTCCATTGCCTATAACATTTTGTTAAATGCGGAGGATGCCGACGAAAGTGTGAATGATACATATATGGACGCGTGGAACGCAATGCCACCCCATCGCCCGTCTATTCTTTCGACTTTCTTGGGAAAAATCACACGACAACTTTCCATTGATAGGTGGAGAACTAAGACCGCAGAAAAGCGAGGTGGAGGAGAGATTACCCTGGCCCTTGAAGAATTGGAGGACTGCGTTGCTTCAAATCAGAGCGTAGAACAAATCATAGAACTGCGTGAACTAACACAGGCTATCAATCGTTTTTTGCAGACACTGCCAGATACAGAACGAGATATATTTGTGAGTCGGTACTGGTTTCTTGCGTCGGTAAAAGAAATTGCGGGTAGCTTTGCCATCGGTGAAAGCAAAACAAAAACCACGTTGTTCCGTACCCGCAAGAAGCTCCAAACCTATTTGCAGAAGGAGGGGTATATCAATGAATAATCAAATCCTATTGGATGCCATCGGTGGTATTGATGATCGATTTATTTCATCTGCACAACAGAAACTGATGAAGTACCAGCATTGCGAAGAAATTCAGAAACGTCCCCGGCGTTCTCTGAAAAGATCGATGATTGTACTGGTTGCCGCTATTATGATGCTCATGGGGTCTTTTACCGTTGCTATGGCAGCAAGTCCGGAATTTAGAGAAGCTGTTTTTTCATTCTTTGGAATTGAACAGCCAGAGGTCGTGCCCGAGCATGAAACAGATCATGTACTTACCCCGGATGACATGGTTGTGGATGATACAAAAACCAATATTGGCGGCGTAATTGAGGGGATCTATCTTCATACACCGATTGCAAGCTATGCCGAAGCGGGTGTATTTCTGATTTGCACAGATGAAGAACAAATGAAACAAGGCAGCCATTACGATGCGTATCGGGAAGAAAATGGTGAACTCATCACACAGGAAACACATCACTTCAATAAAACATTAGAGGTCAATGGATTTACATTCCAGACAGATTTTGAATGGACGGATGTAAATGGCAGAACAATCATTACCTATATGGAGCCAAGCGCACAGTATTTCATCGATGATTTTGCCGGTTCTCCTGAGAAAACATTGGTGTTGTTCTATTGCTGGACACAAAATGACGAGGAAGGTTATCGGTTTACCAATTACCCTGCATTTCTGAATCTGAAAACCGGAGCCGTAACAGATGTACTCGCCGGGACAGGTGCTGAAAATATCGAGGGTATTTTGAAGGCTGCTACATCGAAAGATCAGACCAAGATGCTGTTCATTACCGAGGAACAGACCGTGTACTATATAGATTTGATCTCAAAGAAACTTTATAATGTGACCGGGCTTTCCGGGGAGTCGATTACCGATTGTACTCTGGTCAACGATTCTCTTGTGTGCTGGCGTAACGAGGATGAAGCTTCTGAATCCGGTTCCTTTGGAAAATACCGGGCATGGTCGATTGATTTAAGTACCTTTGAGAAAAAGGAAATGATGATTCCCTCTGACCGGGAAACCCTGTTCCTGGGATTCAACACCCCCTTTGCAACGGGAAATATGTATGCCGGAAGCTGCTTTGCAGTTCAAGTGGATTCGGCCCGGAACACCTATATCGTTGATCTGGAGAACGGCACAACCACCGAGATTCCGGATTTTGAATGGCCTGGCAGTTTCCCGTATATCGGCGGTGTTCCAAGTCCTGATGGCCGTAAACTGCTGATCTTCGGTGAAAAGACAGGAAATGTATTTGATTATATTGGTGTTCTGGATTTTGACCGCAAGGTGTGTATTCAGTTCTCACGGGAAAATAACAACGCAGTCAACGAACACAGTGCATATTGGTTTGACAATGATAAAATTGTTGTCAGAACGGATTCCAGCGAAATATCAACCGATTACTATGTATATGAACTGCTGAGGGAGGGAACCAGAATCCCCACCACTCAAGTTAAGTTGACCATTAGTTGGTGTTTTGCTGCAGATAGTAAAACTGCATCAGAAGAAGATGCTCGCTACCTTGCCGGTATTATTGATAATGGAAACTGGATTACAGAAGAAACTCCTGCCTGCGATATGGACTATAAAATCATCTTGAACGGTTCCATGTATATGTATCATGGAGATTGCGGTACATTTTGGGATACGGAAAATGGACGATATTTATCTGTGACGGAGGAAGAAAAAGAAAATATACAAGAAATTTTATGCTCATATTTTCCGCAGTAAAGTGTCTGACAGACTATGCTAAGGAAATACGCAAAAAGTAACCGCACGACGGAGATACTGACTATGAAGAGCTATATGAAAAAGATCATTAGTATCATACTATTGTTTATATGTTTGGGTTCTCTTTGCGGATGTAAAGACATATTTCTTGTCGGATCGGGAGCGGGTGATTCCACGCAACCCACACAATCTACTTCAAATAGTGAAACAGATCCGCCTACATTCTCAACAGAAACGCATCCAATCCCAACAGAAACTGTGCAAATACAACAACCAACAGAAACTCCCCCACCGCCAACGGAGCCACCCTTGCCAGAGCCGCAGCTAAGTGACAGCGATTTTGTGAAGGTCACGGATTTTATCCCAGAAATTGTGGTGGAGTTAAAATATGCAACAGCAGATAATTTTACCGGGCAGGTCATCTATGATTTCCAGGATGCCTATTTGCGGTATGGAACCGTAAAAAAGCTGATAGCAGTCGCTGAAGCATTGGCAGAACGAGATTTATATCTGAAAATTTGGGATGCCTTTCGTCCGCCTGCGGCACAGTTCAAGTTATGGGAGGCTTATCCTGACCCCAATTTTGTTTCAGACCCCAATGTAAAATACAGTTCTCACAGCCGGGGCAATACCGTGGATATTACCTTGGTGGATGCCCAGGGAAATGAATTGGAAATGCCGAGCAGCTTTGATGATTTCTCTGCCCTGGCAGACCGGGATTATTCCGATTGCAGCTCTGCTGCAGCAGAAAATGCCTTACTGCTTCAAGAAACAATGGAGAAACATGGATTCTCTGGGTATCGGAAAGAATGGTGGCACTTCTCCGATGAAACAGAGTATCCGCCGGAAGAATGCTTCGATCCTTCCGTCATTTCCACCTGGTACGCAGATTGCAACGAATACATCAATCTGCGGACGGAGCCAAATGCCTCCTCGGAATCCATCGCACAAATCCCTGTCCATGATCAGTTTACGATGCTTGGTTGGTCAGACGGGTTTGCTCTGGTGGATTACAATGGGCTTCGTGGCTATGTGGCGGCGGGATATATTCAGCCAGTTGGCAGCCTTCCCGCCGCAACGACTTCCTGGACGCCGAACTGTGATGAATTTATCAGTCTGCGTTCTTCCCCGGGAGGAACAACCGTCCTTACCAAAATACCAGTTGGAGAAAAAATCACTTTTGAAAAATGGTACGGGAAATACGCCTTGGTGTCCTATCAGGGCACCAAGGGCTATGTTCTCGCAAATTACATAAAACCGGAAAGTGATACCTATTTTCCTGACTGCTTAACCGTAGTAAACCCTACTGCCCAGTATTCCTATGAACAGATGGCAGAAGATATTGCCCGGATTCAAGCCTTATATCCAGACATCGTCACTTGCAGCGTGATTGGGAAAAGTGAAGAAGGACGGGAAATCCTTGTATTGCAGATCGGAAACCCGGATGCCAAACATCATGTTTTGCTGCAAGGTGCGATACACGGACGGGAACACCTAACCGCATGGTTATCTATGGCAATCGCCGATTATTCTTTATCTCAGCACTATTTTCATTCCGGAACTGTGTGTTTCCATATCCTCCCCATGGTAAATCCGGATGGTGTCATCATTTCCCAAAGTGAAGAATTAGGAAAAGCGCAACGGACGATTTATGAAAACGACAAGGCATTTGGCTACACAGGATTGGACAGCGCAGCTTATGCCAGAGTATGGAAGGCAAATGCCAAGGGCATTGATCTCAATCGAAATTTCCCCTCCGGCTGGGATAACAGCGGTCAGCGAAAATCTCCATCTTCGGAACAATACCGTGGCACAGCCCCCTTTTCGGCGGCAGAAAGCAAGGCATTGCGGGATTATACACTGGCGTTTGATTTTGACGCCACAATCAGCCTGCACTCCCACGGAAGCGTAATCTATTATCAGTACGGGGATAAACAGGAAGTCAACCAACAATCCAAGTCTCTTGCCCGGTTCGTGGAAAGAATAACAGGCTATTCTCTGGAAGAAAACGACGGAACAGATGGGGCAGGATTCAAAGATTGGGCCATAGACGAGTTGGAGATCCCGTCAATCACAATTGAAATCGGTTGTATGGATTCCCCACTGCCGGAACGAGAACTATACAATGTATTCGCCCGGTTTCAAGCAATCGTGCCAACTGTTAACGCTTGGATCATGCGATAAAATACGACTTTTTCTAAATCAGGAAGATAAATAATTTTTCGCTAAACGGAACAGCAATCGGCTTTGTTCTCGCACTCGTTGGTTGCGTTGTAAAAGAAAAGTAATCCCAATTTGACAAAGGAGTGTGTTTTTATGAAAAAGATAATCGCAATCACCTTGACCATTGTTTGTTTATTGGGTCTGGTTGGGTGTAATAAAACCAACGGTGAAGATCTCACTCCGACTGGTTATCCTTCTGGACAGGTTCAGCGTCAGCAGGTAATGTATAATGGAGTTATTTACTACTACGCTGCAAATGGGTTTGACAGTCCCCTTCCCGATGGCTACGAGTTGGTTGGAGATGTGAAAGAGGTAGATAACGACAAAGAACCTTCCGTTGATTGGTGCGGGAGCCGTGTAGATGTCGGTCAAGAAATCTATGCATCAGACAATTCCTCTTCAATCTACCTGAAGTACGAAAGTGGATATGCAGAGTTCAGGGCAAAGGTTACTTCACAATAATATCGGCTACTGCATTGGTCGGATGGGAGAATCTTAGATGAAAAACAAATCTGAACTGACGAGCAAGATCGTATTTGTTGTTTGCCTAGTACTATTCGCGGTTTTCATTTCCCAACTTTGCAAACACAAGCAGGCTTTTATCATATCTTATACTGACTTGATTGGAAATGCCACACAAGGTTTTTCAGTGTATCAGAACACAAACGATGAGTCAGATTACTGGAGGGCAGTAGCAAGTTACGGCGCGGCAGTAAATTCCATACTCACCATAGGCGAGGATACAGATATATACAAAGAAAGACAATCTTTAATGGCTGTATATCAGGTTCTTCTTAATCACCCACAATGGCTTAATAATGAAATGGAACAACTAATTGCGGCGCTTGAAAATATTGCGGATGATCCATTGCACCGATCTTCCTATGATAGATTATTAGTTTTTTATAACTCATGCAATGCAGAGAATAAATAGATCTCCAAATACACCTCTCATGCAATCAACCTGAGAATACACTTACATACACATACACGAAGCCAGACGAATAACGTAGAGCCGATAACACCGCAAACGATGTATTGCGGTTATCGGCTCTATTTTTTCTTGTCCGTATAATTAACACCCCAAGGGTTTGTGAGTTTGCCCTGTTGCTTGGAGGAATGTTCATTCCCATATATATTGCTGGAATGAAATTAGAATAATAAATCAGCCGTCTGCTGGACTGTTAAATCCAGCAGACGGCAATATTTCGCTAGGTTTCAATCTAATTACGCTTTCTTCTTCAATCATTATGGTGTCCGGGAGGGTATTTTGAATACTTATTTCTCGATAAGGTCCTCAATGGCGCAGCCCAGCACCTTTGCAAGGCTGTAAACGGTTTCTACTCTTAAGGACTATTTTGTGGAGTATCTGCATGTCTTTTATTTAATCTCCTTGCCAGTTTGATCGTAAAACGTTACGCATAATTGGTATTCTCCATTTGTATCTTCTAAAGAATAATGGTAAGCCCAAGGGATTTCATCAATATAAATCTGTGAGTACTTTTTTGATCCTGTTTTTGGGGTAACTTCAGCACAAAGTGAATCAGCGTCAGAATTCAAACAAATAAATGCGTAGCCATTGTTCCACTTACATCCCCAGATTTGCCAAGCATATTCATAAAGTGGATATGATTTTACAAATTGATAATTTCCGCTCTTTGTGATCAGGAATTCAGCTGCATAAGGACAACGTTCCTGCTCTGTGTCTCCCTCTACAGCAAATATTAGGATAGATCTGTCGTCAGTTATTCTCCCAACTTCTTTGATTTCTCCTGCAATATTCTCGTTCTTTATTATGGTTTGCAGGAAGTCTTCCGAGGTCGCGTATTGCGATGACCTTGGCATGATCAAATATATAGCTATCCCAAAAACAACAGGGAGAATGATAACAATAGACAGCAGGACTTTTTTCTTCACATCAATCACAACCAAATCAGATTTGTATAACCACAGTAAATAGTCAATCCCCGAATATGTATGCTCTCACAGGCATTTCTGCTCCAAATGGGCATTCAGATACTTTTTGAAAGCTATGTATCAAACTCAAAATAATAGAAGACGTTCGTATTGCTGTCATACATGGCCAATGTGAAATTAAACGAAGCACGGCTGAACAGTGAAGAATCATCGGATGGATCTATTGCTTCAGAATGCCTATCCATAAAGTAATAATATCCGTTTTCGATTCTTGGGATATGGGCTTTCTCAGATAGATTATATCCGTAAGTCATTCCATCTTTTTCGCCGCCAAACATAATCAAGTCGAGATTTTCTGATAATGGCAAGGCGTTCCAGCTGCTGACAAGCTCTAAAGCAGTTTCTGTATTACCGGAGCAGTCTAAAACTAAATAATAGGATCCATCTCCGTGAAAGCCACCATGCGTATCCTGTTCCGCAACAACAGAAAAGTCTCTTTCACGAAAGCCAAAATAATCATCTGACTGGGCAACGGCGGAACATATGGGTAAAGCAATTATGCAAATTACGAATATGATCACCAAGGCTTTTCTCATGTTATGACCTCCTCATTCTTGTTTCATTCATAATCCGCTTTCACAAAAGCCAGATGTTTTCTGCCAGATATCCAATAATGCCTCTCCCCCATTCATAATTTCATTATATTAACCGAGGGAACAAAATCAATAGAGAGAAGAAAACTTAAAGATTATTTAATGCGGATATTCTGGTTATGGTTTTAGGCATACTTGACAGAATCGTTACTACAAGTATAGAATATGCAATAAAGAGGGAGTGATAGCGATGAAGAAAATTGTTCTCATATCAGTATCAATAGTATTACTCTTATGCTTAGTTATTTCGGGCATTTTTGGATATCATTGGTATCAAAGCAATCACGTTTTCGTTGGAGAAAATACATATCCTATTAACTCTCAAAAAATTGATTTGCGCGAAGAAAAGATTTCTTTTGATGAATTCAATAGGCTTTGTGAGCAGTTGCCTGATTGCGAGATATTGTGGATGGTGCCATTCCAAGGAGAGCAGGTTTCCAGCGATTCCACATCTCTGGCAATCAAGGAACTTACAGAGGAGGACATTTCTATCCTGACCTCATACTTCCCCAAACTCGAACGAATCGACACTTCTGCCTGTCAGAATTACGCCGAACTGGAATTATTGAAAGCACAGCGGCCCGAATTAACAATCGATTACAGGGTTTCTCTTGGCGGAACTGCATTTCCTGCGGATGCCACTGAGTTGACATTAAACTCCGGTGATTATGAGTATTCAACCATGACGTTGAATCTAAAATACATGCCTCAACTGAAATCCATCCAGTTCGAAGGCATAAACCTCACTATAGAGCAGCTCAGTGATTTGCAAACAGCTTTTCCGGGCATTGCCATGATGTATTCGGTCGATATCTTGGGACAGCTATACAATGAAGATACAGTTGCTCTTGATTTGTCCGCCATGCGTTCAGCGGATACGCAAACTATTTGCGGCAAGCTTGCGTTATTACCAAATCTCAAAACCGTAGAATTGGCAGACGCTGACGGGAAATCCAACCTGGCAGTAGAGAATGTCCTGTCATTGATGGCGGCTTCTCCAAAAGCGGCTTTTCACTACTGCTTTGATTTTTACGGCGAAGTCATTGCAACGGATGCGAAAGAAGTATATGTCAAGAACAAGACGATTGGAAATGATGGAGAGAACGAAGTTCGCCAGGCATTGGATTTGATGCAAGACTGTGATCGTTTTGTTTTGGATAATTGTCAAATTTCCAATGAGATTATGGTGAAAATCCGGGAGGATTACCGAAACAAAACCAAGGTCGTGTGGCGCGTTAATTTTGGACGCGGAAGCACATTAACTGACGTAGAGGTGATTCGTTCAACATACGACTTGGTGGACGATAATTGCCAGAACCTGATTTACTGCGAAGATGTCAAATACCTGGATATTGGACACAATGAATACCTGGATGCCGTCCCCTTTATTGAGGGAATGCCAGACTTGGAAGTCGCAATAGTGTCCGGTGCGCCGATCAAGGACTTAACTCCATTTGCCAACTGCAAGAAACTAAAAGTGCTTGAAATTGCATATTGCAGTTATATCGATGATCTTTCGCCAATCGCATCCTGTGATGCTCTGGAAATGTTAAATATCAGCTATACGCACGTTACTGACTTGGCCCCTGTTGACAGCATCCCGTTGACACATCTTTGCGCCGTATCTCCTTCTGCAAGAATCCCTGCTGAGGAACAGCAACGCTTTAATGAGATGCATCCTGATTGCTGGACGCAATATATCGGAGACCAACCTTACGGAAAGGGGTGGAGATACTCTGAAGATGGGAAGCAACTGGAATGGTATGAACAGATATGTCGCATTTTTGGCTATCCTCACGCCTTAAATAATGCCGGATGGTATGTAGATAAGGACTGATATGGAACAATCCATATAAGCTGGCTGGTTTTCGTTTGAAAACCAGCCAGCTTATTTTTTCAGAAAGTTGATAATATGTATTTCGTATATACAATGCCATAGACAATCTCTCGCAACTTAGGGATCAGTATACACTTCTGCAATTTCATCGAACCCGATTGCAGTATTTCCAATCTGCAGAAGCTTCCAATAGGCATCTACTTTTGCAATGGGGCCGGTGATTTGCTGATATCCTTCATCGTAGCATCCGTAGTAGACCACAGTTGCTATTTGTCCCTTCCGCAAGGATACCAAGGTCCGGTTTATTTCTTCTATCATATCCTGAGATAGCTCCCTTCTGGGTTCTGTTATTTTCTCTGTTTCAGCGATTGCTTCCTTAAGGCCTTTGAGCGCATCAAAGCTCATGAAGATCTTCGCTCGCTGCGATCTGTGCATTGGTGCCCTTACGGTACGTTTGCTCATGCCCGGTGACCACCAATCTGATTGTTACGTTCACGGCAGGTAGATGCCTCATCGTAGTTCATTCCCTTTAGAATGGCATTCTTTCCGTATTTGGCCCGGATTTCCAGTATTGCTTCCTGTACGGCCTTGTTCTTCAACTGTCTGGTCGTATCCTCAAACATACACAGCTGCATATCGCCGGTATCCGCTACCACATCATTACATGAAAGGCATATTCTCCGGATCAGGCAGCGCGGGTCCACGATTCTCCGGTACAGTGCTGCAATGGCAGGAACGATAACTGCAGACGCATTGGTCGCTTGTGACAATTTAGCTGTGCCACTGGCCCTATACGTCCCCTGTGTATGAGAATAACCAACATACAGGCTGATCGATTCCGTGGCAAGCTTTTTGGATACCATATCCAGGCAAAGCTGATCCACCATTTCCTTGGCAATCAACTCCCCTTCGCTGTACTTGTAATCCCGCATGAGGACCTGACCGCTTGAAAGGCTCTTGGATTTGGACTTGTATGCTTTCACATCTGCAATAGTCGTAGGTTCCCTGCCCCATGCGTGATCGATCAGAAGCTCGGCATCCACGCCAAACATTTTATAGAGAATCTCTTGTGGGCATGTGGCGATTCCACGCATGGTGGTAATTCCACGGTCATAGAGCCGCTTTGCTGTCCCGGGGCCAATTCTCCAGAAATCAGTCAAAGGCTTGTGATCCCAGAGTGTCTCTCTGTAACTCTCCTCGTCCAGCATGCCGATAAAGTCTACCGCATGTTTCGCCTTAATGTCAAGTGCTATTTTTGCAAGGTACATGTTCGTGCCGATGCCACAGGTGGAAACGGTTCCCACTGAACTTCGAATATCATCGATGATCATCTTCGCAAGATCCCGGACGTTGCCTCCGTACATCTTCAAATATGGCGTTACATCCAGAAATGACTCGTCTATGGAATAGGTGTAAATGTCCTGAGGCGCAATATACTTCAGAAATACCCGGTGAATGGCTGCGGCACACTCAATATAAAGCTGCATTCTGGGCATAGCCGTGATGTATTGGATGTTCGGCGGGATATCTTTCACCCGACACCGATTCTTTACGCCAAGGGCCTTCATGCTGGGCGTTATGGCAAGGCAGATCGTATTCTCGGATCGCTCCGGATCCGCTACCACCAGATTGGTTTCCATCGGATCCAGTCCCCGGGCGACGCATTCAACGGTGGCATAAAACGATTTTTGATCGATTACCAGATACTGACTTTGCTGCAAAACGTCTCACCTGCTCCCATACTCATTTTGTACGCTTATTATAGAACATACGTTTTATAAATGTCAAGAAAAGAATTATGTATGGAAGCCAAACCTGTTATTACGTTCCGTGCTAAAAAGGCAGGTGACTATGGTCATAAGTGCAGCACATATCCCCAACGATCCTGTACACTGTAAACAGGCAAGGCCCCCAGGAGCTGTAGCTCCTGGGGGGTGTTTTGGGGTTCGTTGGATGGCCGTCATCGCCCTTTGTCTCAAAGACTCAGGATATAAAATCTTCAGATTCACCAAAAGAAGAATATTGGAATTAGAAGCTATTCTGAAAGGTCGTGATTCCAAATGAAATACGCGCTGATCGATATGGGTTGTGATGCCGGGCTTATTGGGAAGAAAAGATGCCAGAATCAGCAGGATTATGGTTCCCAGGAGCAGAAATGTCGGAACATAATTCGTTACTTTGGTCCGTTCCCCTGTTTTGGGGATGGGGGCCTTCTCCCTGCGGAACAGGAAAGCAAGGATCAGCGCGGACAGGACTGCCCCCAGTTCCACTGCGAAAAACATACTGGGTTTCCCATGATACCAGAAGAAGTCCGTAAAACTCATATCCAGCGCGCTGCCCAGCATAATCGCCGTGGTGTCCCCAACCAGCGTTGCCGCGCCCTGAAGGTTCGAGGACACTGCGATTCCTATGATAAAGGGTACCGGATTGGTTTTCAGCTTTTTGCAGATCTCAAGCGCTACAGGAGCCACCATCAGCACCGTGGCCACATTGTCCACGAATGCGGAAATGATTCCCGCAAACAAAGCCAGGGCCACCGCGGCCCACTGCACGTTTGGAACGTGTTCCATGACAAGGTCCGCAAGCAATGCCGGCATTTTGCTTTCAATAAACAGGGCGACAACACCCATGGTCCCCGCGATCATCAGCAGCACATTGAAGTCGATGCTGGGCAATATCTGATCGAGCGGCAGCATTCCGCTGACAATAAAGATAAGGGCGGAGCCTAATGCGATGTAGGGACGGTACTTGCTGAAAGCGAGCATCAGCACATAGGTGACAGCGAAGAGAATCAAAGCAGGTATCAAATACGGTTCATCCTTTCAGGTGGTTATCCGAGCGCCGTTCCAATGGGGTCAGGCATTCACTCTGTAAGCATTATACGGGAAAACGGCATTCCCTTCAACGGCTGCGCCACCTTCTTTATCACATCTTTACCGGGATGAAACCAATGATGCAAACTGTTTTCAGTTAAGTGGGGACCTTCCCCTGCCTCGCGATGGGATGGCCACCCAAAGGAAACGTTCAGTAGCCGAGCTGCCGATCTACGACACTTCCGTCAATGGCGTTCAGGGTAAGCATGGGCTGGGTGGTGTAGCTTTCCGGCTGTTTATCCGCATCATACCAGGTCCAGGTACCCCAGAAGTCCCACACAGGAACGATGGTTCCCTGCAAAGAGCCTTTGTCACGGATACGCATCAGCGTCAGGGAAACCTTTGTGATTTCAACGTCCATTTTTGTATCAAACCCATTGATTTTATCAAGTTCTGTCAGACTTCTTTCCTTAGGACCGACAACCACAACAGGCAGCATGGTGTTTGCAATGGATGCAATTTCTTCAAAGGGCAGCAGGGCTGACTGCTCCTGTTTCACAATGGGTGTTGTGGTGGGCGCAGTCCATGCAAAAGACAGCAACCCGTTCTTCCCCATAATAATCTGGATGTTTTCCTTCCACCAGGACACGGTATCGGGATTCTCTGAGTCACTGGCACCATAATCCCAATACTGATAATAGTTGTTAGTAGGTTCGACGATGTCTTCACGAATGCTGGAAAGGCGGATGCCATTTACAATAGGCGTGTAGTAAAGCCTCCAGGTACCATTTTCCCATTCTTGCACATCGTCCAGAACCATATTGTCAAAGCCCAACTCCTGGATCAACGCGTCTGCCTGAGCAATAACATCTTCCTTGGTGATCCCGCTCCAGTCAATGGATCCATCGGAATATTTGTAGCGGGTTCTGGTAATACGGGCTTCTCTCCAATCTCCGTTATTACCGTTACTAATAGAAACATCGTATTCTATTCCATCCACAGTGGCATTGCCACTGACTCTGTTGGGCTTGTTGGAATCAGCAAAGCCGTGAATGACAGGCTTTTCCTCCGGGGCTTTGGCTATTTCTTCCGTATACCAGGCATTCAGTTCCTTTCGCCGAGCCTCCAATTCCTCCTGTGTCGCTACTGGGGGGCCGTCTGGCTGCCATTCGGGGGAATTGATACGGTCCAGAGATGCCTGAAGCTCCTGCTTAGTTGGCACTGCCCCATAGAGCGGTTCACCTTTCAGAAATACCCGCAGAAGGTTATCTACATCTTCCTGGGTAAATTCTCTGGGTTCTACGGTTGCAGTGGGAAGCACTACACCCTGTTCAGCCACCACCTGTGCATCCGCGTGAATGGTCAGCTTCCCTTCCTGGCTGGTCCAGTCCCCGGTAAAACGTTCCGGAAAAGTATAGCTTTCCTGCTCCTGGGACGACTGTTCAATGAGCATTGCCTGATTGACGCTGGTGGATTCTGTGTTTGCCTGTGCCTTGGCGCATCCGCTGAGCATGGTCAGGGCAAGCAGACCGGACAGAATTTGAACTCTCTTATGCTTCATGTTTGCACATCCTTTCTTTCTCCCCTTACGGGAGATTTGATGGTATTAGCATATCACGCCCCGGCGAAAAAGAGTTTACTGGGATATTACCGTTTGATTACCGTATTCCGGAAATCTAAGACGGACAGTCGTTCCCTCACCGGGCGTGCTTTGAATCTCTAGCACCGCACTGTGAACAGCAGCAATTTCCTTCACCAGTGCCAACCCGAGGCCAAATCCACCATTTACTTTGCTTCTGGAAGGATCGCACATATAGAATGGTTCTGTGACACGTTCCAGGTCTTTTTCCGGAATACCACGCCCGTTATCTGCAACCTCCAATGTATTTCCAATCGCCCGAAGAAAGATCGTTTGTCCGGGAGCGGAGGCTTTTGCGCTGTTCTCAACCAGATTCACCAGTGCGGAACACAGGATATCTCTGTCCATAGGCAATGTGTCTGCCCTGCAGACCGTCTCCAACACCGTTCCGTACTTTTTCATGGTTCCCTTGGTCATCTGCTGCACCTGCTCCAGCAGTTCTGAAACAGGGGCAGGTTTTATCTGGGCGGACTTCCCCAGGGAAAGTAGTTTCAGCAATTTCTGAACCATCTGCTCCAGCCAATGTAACTGGTCGTCCATGGATTCCAGCAATTCCTGCTGTTTCTCTTCCGGAAGGTATACGTTTCGCAGCGTGTCCACATCCAGCAGTAAGGAAGTGAGCGGGGTTTTGAACTCGTGGGTCACGCTTCCGATAAAAAGCTGCTGGCGGGCATTTTGTTCCGTTAAAGATTGTACATGGTTTTCTACCGCCGTGGCCATTCGGTTGAAATTCTCAGCCAGAAGGCCTACTTCATCTTTGGAGGAAACCTGCACCCGCTCCCCATAGTTACCGCCGGCAATACGCTCCGTTGTCTTTTGCATTTGGGACAGCGGTGCCAGTGTTCGTCTTATGAGCCATTGGACACACAACAGGCCAATTACGCAAACGCACAGTGCCATCAAAGCAAAACGGGCCAGCAGGTCGGAAAGCTGCGCATGAATGTAAGACGCGTCAGATACGAGGTAAATCTGAAATACGGTTTGCCTCCATTCAAAAGCTTGACCCTGGACAAGATAATCGTTTCCGTCTGCACTGCATCGGGTGGTATGAATGCCGCCTTCCAAAGGGACATCCAGGTAATTTCTCGGGTCAATTTGGGTTGGCGAAGAAAGCAGCTCCCCGTTTACGGCTAAAACACTGCCCTCCACGCCGCAATTACGAAAGTGATACCGGTATAACGTTTTTCTGGAATTGGAGGATTCTATCGAAGCGAAATCAAAGCTGAGCGTCTCCCGGAAGGAATTTACTAACTCACCCAGTTTTTCCGAAGAGCGCTGTGTGAGACTCTCATAGGACTGCTCCTTCACCTGCCAGAGCATAATGCCGGAAAGCACCGCCGCGGCAAGGAGCAGCAGGACTGCACAGATAGCGGTCAGTTTTGTGATCAGTTTCATCGTTCCTCCAGCCGATAACCGGCTTTTGATATGGTTCGGATTTCCTCCGAAAGGTCCAGCTTTTTCCGAAGGTTCGCAATCCGAACATCCACGGTGCGAATATCGCCAAAATAATCCTCGCCCCAGATCTCATTTAAGATACGGTCCCGGGAAACGGTTCGGTTTTTGTTTTTCATCAGAACCCACAGAACATCAAATTCAAGCGGTGTCAATTCCACATCCTCACCAGCCTTGGTGACGGTACGGTTTTCGGCATCCAGCGTAATATCCCGGAACCGATAAACCCGATTGAGCCGCCCGGTGCGCGCCAGAACTTTTTCAATGCGAACCAATAAGGTCACAACTTCGAAGGGCTTGACAATATAGTCCTCTGCTCCATCCCGCAGCCCCCGGACTTCCGATTCGCTGTCCGTTTTCGCGGTCATGTAAATGACAGGAATATTGTATTTCTCCATGTAGGAAAACAGTTCAAACCCGTCCATTCCCGGGAGCATAATGTCAAGAAGCGCCAAATCAAAGCTGTGGTCTTCCGCCAAATGCTCCGCAGCCTTCCTTCCATCGTCAAATACCATGTATTCATAACCGGCATATCGCAGATTCAGAGCAACCGTTTTCGCGATCCCGGAATTATCCTCTACAATCAGAATTCTGTTTGCCGACATATTTCATCACTCCTCTGTGTTCATTCTACCATATTTCCCGAAAAAGAGATTACCAAAATATTACTGTGTTGCGTACGCTGCTCCAGGAAGGTTTACAGTTGCCGGATGTGGAGCTGCCCATGTAAAAGGTGTAGGCACTGCCCACGGTGCGGTTTTGGGGCTTATCGCGGGATTTGAATAAGCCGGAAAAAACGCTCATTGTACATTACTCCCTTCATAATAGGCATAAGAAAAGCGTCTACCGTTTCCGATAGACGCTTTACAGATGAAATTGGAATTACAGGAATTTTTTCATAACACGCATATAGTCGCGCTTGCCGTTAAAGACGGACATGACATAAGCTGTGTTATTCTCTTTTTCATACAGATAGAAAATGAGGTAATCCTTGCAGGTAAGAAAACGGAATCCGTTGCTTTTCAGAACTCGGTCGCGAGGAATTGATCCGCTTTCAGAAAATTCTTTGAGAATTTCTGTAGCCTTTCTTAATCCTTGGACAAAGCGGATGGTCAGATCTCTGTCTTTTGTAAGTTCCGCGAGAGAAATAGTGATCTCACGCAAATCTGTTTTTGCGGTGTCGGTGAATACGATTTGGCAACTCATACATCCAGATTCTCCAGTTCACCAAGGATTTCTTCGAATACAGAGTCAGCAGACTGGACTCTGCCCAGCTTGATGTCATCCTGTGCCTGAGCCAAATGGGAATACACAGCAAGTTTGGCTTCCAACTCGGAAATATAGTGAATCTGCTCCTGAAAATCCTCATGACTGAGAAGCACAGTATCTTCCTTGCCATTGACAGTAATGGCAACAGGGTTTTGACGGGTCAAAGCAGAAATCTGTGCGTAGTTTGTACGGATATCCTTGGAAGGTCTGATAGAAATACTCGGACTCATAAAAACACCTCCTAATATGGTAGTCATATTATATCTCAATTATGCCACCGTGTCAATGCCAGTATATGCACTCAGGAGAAAAATTTGCCTTTCAATCAGGCTTGGATAGAATAGTTCCAAAAGCAATGGAGAAAAGTGAAATAATTTTATTTCTCATCTATTTCACGTTTACCATATTCCAAGTAATGTTTCAAATAATCCAAGTAGCAAATATAGTCTTCCGTTTTGTTTTCAATGGCTTCTTCCGGAATGCCACGGGCCAAGACAGTTTCCAGAAACAGTATATTGCTGTTTGAATACAAATATCTCAGCTGTTCTTCATACGCCAAATACATATAATCTGCTTCCGTACCATCACGGGTATAGATGGGGCGATAGTCTTTTTCGGTGTAATGCTTCGTCTCCTGAGTAATCGGTATTTTGATTGCTTTTATCTGCAATTGACTTTCGGTAAGTCTTCGCGTCTCATTGCTGGGAAGATTGACTGCATTAAACCGGTGCATCCACAAATTGGGTATGTCATCTGTTGGCATATCTACTGCGTGATACTTATTTTTGAGATTATCAATAATTCCCGCAAGCGGGACATAGCCCCGGACGATTGCGAATGGATTGTCCCGAATATGGTCGTTTATGTTCATGTCAATCAAGCACCTCCACCCTGATCATCTGGTGCGTATTTTCTTCACCAAAAATAAAATGCTCGTAGATAAAATGATGCTAACCGAATCAATAATTATGTCGTTCATGTCAAAAGCCCTGCCAAAAACGGGTTGAAGGACCTCGATCACTATGACAGCAAGTAGTCCGGCGATAACAGAATTCTTCCAAGTGGGGGACTTTCTTGATAAAGGATAAAGGATTCCAAATGGCAAATACATCAAAAAGTTGCCGATGTTTTCCCCTCTGATATTGTTAAAAAAATCAGGAACGAGGTCAATGGAGCCACCAAACCAATCAATAACGATACCGGAGTCCATAGAGTAGAACAGCCTATACCAAAAGATCCGCATAACGTCCAAGAACAGCACCAAGCAAACAAGCCCTGTGATATAGCAGACAAAAGAGCAGGCAGCAACTTTTCTTCGTACAGGTGTCTCATCATCTCTTCTAAATCGAACAATACCAAAAATTGCGCTGACCAGCAATGCAAATGGAAGTGCCTCAAGGAAATATCCGCCATATGTACTGAAAAAGAAGTACTGGAATCCATACTGAAATCCCATTCTATCGAATAAATTCATTTTTTCCATCCAATCTCCTATTTGTAATAGCATGTCTGAAGGAGGTAAATAGAATGTGTAACGCCACTCCCGATCCTAAACACAGGGGGAAAAAATCAGCCATATCCATAGCCCACCAGTTTCCAGTTGCTATTGTCAGTTCGAACCAAATACCAGGACCACGTATAAAGCGTGTTTGGCTCCCATGCACCCGCGTTTGAAACCGGGGAATGAAAGCTGGAATCAAAAACAATGCACGCGTCGTATGTTGTTCCCTCTGATGCATGTTTGTTGCGATATTCCAATTCCTCTTCGCATCTTTCATCAGAAGTATAGCTTAATGAATACAGTTCGCAGCCTTTAAAAGTGTTGAATTTTTTCAAAATTTCTTTAATTGCATCATCCATGTCGGCTTGGCTGAATAATTCCGAAGTTCCGTAATCTATTGCAACTTCTTTCTCTTTTCCACACCAAGCCAATGCCAACACGATGGCAACCGAAAGGCACAAAATGATGATTACTTTCTTTTTCATATAGATGCTCCTCAAAACATCTGCGTCATACTGTGAATTCGCATTCCCAATTTCCATTGATGTTTAAGGGTTGCTCTGCCTTCTTTTCTGCAACCAGCGCAGTAATAATCAACTCGTAGTTGCCGCTGCCAATGTCATCCAGAATAATATTGATATCTGCCTGTCCATTGACAATTTCAGCAGTTTCAGCAGCGCCTTCCTTTACAGTCTTTCCGCTTGTATCAATGATCTGATATTCAGCGATACCCAGCTTCTCAGCCTCACTATAAGGTGCCACACTGGGATCGACGAAGGATGCCCGGACAGACAGTTCATTAGCGGTCGCAGTGACGGTCATATTGACTTCATTTGTTGCCTGTTCATAAGATGTGCCCACAACTGCGCCACACCAATTCTTGATGTCACGAAAGTACCCCTCTGTAGCATTTGGCTCCGAAGTTCCGTGACTGATTTCAAATCTGTCAACTAATCCGCATCCGGTCAATGTCAGCACAAACGTCAATCCTAAAATAATTGCGAATATCCTTTTCATAGCATTATTCCTCCATCTGTTGATCAATATCAAATTCAGCCCACATTGTGAAGTTTTCTTCTTCCTGATAACTTGCCGAAGTACCAATAAAGCCAGTGGACACTCTTACGCTTTGAGAAATTCTGTATCTGCCAGCGGGCAATTGCCCGTAGAGCCACTCCCAATCAATGTCCACCGACCATTTGTTATCCGTTGGAACCAGAGCATCCGTAAGGAATACAGGCTCCGTTTTTGGCTCTAATTCTTTCCATTCCCCATTTTCAAAAACCTGGATCGCAAAATTTCTGCCTATGGAAACACTTCCCGCCGGCAAGGAGGTATTTTCAAAGGCCAAGGTCAGGCTTGTGTCAGAAACATTTTCCGCGGATAAGCCGATGCCGTAGTTTTCAGGAAAATTGTCCACGGAATCGTCATTATCCTTGTTTCCTCGATTGAGCCGAATTTCCTCAACTTCGGCATTGTCGGAGTAATACACAACGATGCATTCATCTTCCGAAATTTCCCAAATATCGCCAAAGAAACCAAACAGCCCACCGTCAGGCTCCCCCCAGCATTCAATCAGGCGCTCCCTGGGCACACCTTTTATCTGTTCCAGCACAAATTCTTCACCTTTGGTATCAAGCTGGAGGTACGCCATCTCCTTTGATGGAATTTCAACCGGAGCGTTCATAAACAGGAGCACAGCTACAACTGCCAAAACGGCAGCAACAAGGCACACGATGATGATTGCTTTCTTCTTCATACAGGCATCCTCCTTAGCATCAAATTCCAACTTATCAGCATCATTATTTTATCATTCTATGCCCTTCTTTTCAATCTTTCCTTCTTTTACCAATATTAAGATTTCGTTAATTGTACCTTATTCATGAAAAATAGTGTTGATTTTAGTAGTATTCTTTCTCTTTTCTTTGGAACATCGAAGCGAGGAGTATGGCTGCTCGGCGCTCCTATATCCACCTTTCGCAAAATGTCAAGGTCTTGAGTTAATCTTTTTTCGTGGTATAATGCAAGTCAGTGCGTGCAAAGGGAGAGATGAAAATGAGTATGGCGGCAGCGTCAATCCGTTACTACACCGACCGGGAGAGAATTGCCTATCAAAAAATCTCTGGTATGGACGAGGTCTTAAGCGCAAGGCCGGCTGAGCGCAATGCGGTGAATGCCCAGTATCCGGACGCAGTGTTTGCAATTATGATCCACGACGAAATGGTATGCGGCATTTCTGAGGTTCGCGACATTGCGCAAAAAGCGCACTCCGCTATTTTGAATGGCGAGAAAATCGGTAATATCCGCTACCGCTATTCCAGGGAATTGGATCAGTATTTTGCGAACCATACCTGGGATGACTGATAATTAAATTCCATAAAAATGGCACGGAAGAGAGCGAACCACTCCCCTTCCGTGCCTTTGTTTTCTTGTGAAAAAATCTATAAATATCCTTGCAATTCGCACTCTATATGGTTTACAATAATATCAATTCGATCAGTAGAATGCTCAGCGCGCAAGGAGATCACAATATGCCAGACGATAAAATGGGTTCCTACATAAAAATGCCCGAAATATACTCACGCAGGGAGTTAAACAGGCTATACCGGGAAATTCCTCTGAAAGACACTACGTTCCGTACCCTTCGCAAATACTTCAACGCGATGGCCAATTTGTACGGAATTATCCCTCTGCGGAAAGCCTATGATATCATATCATCCCAAAATCCCAGACTCGTTTGTCTGGACGAGTTCCTTGCGTTCTCGGAGATCGCGCGGCATGAATGTGAGGACTACCATATTCTCGGTGCAGATGAGCTGTATATCGATGGAAAGCTGAAGGATGCACTGGACCGGGAAATCATAGACACTTCCCTGCTGGACGATGATCCGGATGCCTACCATATAGTGCAGCAAATGCAGCGCGGGAAGCCCTACTATGTCCCGCCGAAAGCAAACCTGCTTGCTTATGATGACCCTTTCTATGTTGAGCCATCCAGTGAGACCAACGAACTGAAAGCCTTCCTTCTGAACAGGCTGAAGCTGAGCGAGCAGGAAGCAGATGACGTATTCGTTGAGATTCTGTTCGGCACACGATGCATGGGCGCGGACTTGACGCAGGTAATCTCCCGGCTGCAGGACATGGGAATATCCTTCCAAAGGGACCGGGACATTCAGGCATTTGCAAAGCTCTACCAGCAATTTCATAACCAGACGCGAATGCAATGCAACAGAGGGTATACCCCCATGGAACTTCGTGCCATACAGCCGCCGGAAAACCGCATTCCCAAAGCCATTTCTCTTGGGCCAAACATTCGGAAGGGACTCTCTGACGGTACAATCGATGCCGAGCAGTTTCGGCAAAGCGTGTTAACTGCCAATTTTCCAAATGAGGATCTGCGGTTCAGCCTTTTAAGGGAAATCAATGATGCTGCGCCCAAGGGAACTCCCAAGACCGTCAAAATCGGCAGAAATGATCCTTGTCCCTGCGGCAGCGGAAAGAAATATAAGAAATGCTGTGGTCGGTGAGCGGCATTTTATATGCACGAAGAAAACATCGCCGGTTTAAGTGAATTCAATTTTACGCAGGGTGTTCCTCTCGGTTTCGATGTCATAACTCTACTTACAGGGAACGGAATAATGTGCTGTTTCTTACTATTTTCGGCCATGTAAAAGCATCTTTGCTTGTTGTTTCATCTGTCCGTTGGTACAATAGCCGTGAGGTGATTGCAATGAGAGACGTTGGTAAAAATATCAAACAGATTAGGCTGTCAAAAAACATGACACAGGATTCCCTTGCTGATGCTCTATATGTTACACGGCAAACTGTATCAAACTACGAAAACGGGAGATCACGGCCTGATTTGGATATGCTGGTCAGAATTGCCGAAATATTTGACACAGATGTCAATACTCTGATTTATGGTCCACCCGTTCCAGAAAGTAAGAAAGCAGCATACAAGCGGCTTGCAATATCGGTATTCCTTCTCTTATTAACGGGGGGATTATACTTGATAATCAATATTATCATTTCGGATTATCTCCCCTACAAATACTATCAAACATGGCTCCTCAACGAGTTGGTATTACTTCCAATCGTAATGTTCATCTTTGGATGGACACTCATGCAGCTATTGGGCATTTTTTGCAATCTCCATCAGCCCAGAATCAAGCATTTGAAGGCAATCAGGATATCAGCGCTCATAATCTTTGGATTATGGATTACCCTTACACTTCCCTATGTCATTTTTATCATAATTGCTCAGGTTTGTTCACTATTATACTCTTCCGTTGAAATGATATTCCCTCGCATTCCCGTATATCAGGAGATAGCATTCTTCATTATCAAGTTGACACGGAAAGCTCCTTTTATCTATACATTGTTCGGTGCCCTGTTTTGGATTTTGGGGATTCCAAACAGCACCGCAAAGACTGCCGAAAAAAGGCAAACGGCTTAAACAAAGAAGCGAGAAGCGTGAGTTTGTTTCAATCGAAGAACACTACATACTTTCTTCGGATTTCACCTCACATCGGTCCCCCTTATCTTTGGCTACCCCTTCCAGCTAGCTGACGGATTTGGATCTTTAACCCTATAGAACGTACGCTCACTGGGCGCACCACAAAAATGGAGCAGTGGATTCTATAACCACTGCTCCATTTTTCATTGCAGGAATGATATAATAGAAAAAATATTTTGTCAAATTCCCGTTAGATTCCCAAGCGGGAATCCCTCTATAAGGGTGAGGAACAAATCACGTTTGGAGGTGAAACCAATGACTGACGAACAAATCGTAAACCTGTTCTTCGAACGAAATGAAGATGCGATCCAGCAGACTACAAACAAATATGGATCTCGGCTGCTGAACATGGCATCTCACCTGCTTTGCAGTCAGGAAGACGCGGAAGAAAGCGTCAACGATACCTACCTGAAAGCATGGGAAACCATTCCGCCCACCCGGCCACAGCATTTCTACGCATACCTTTCGAAGATCTGCCGCCATGCAGCGTTTGCCATCCTGGACTGGAAAAATGCTGCCAAGCGCAAGGCAGAGGTGGTATCCCTGACACAGGAAATGGAGGAATGCATTCCAGGCTCCTGGCAGAACGCAGAATTGGATAGCCGTGAGCTGAGCCGGATCCTAAGCGCATTCTTAAGGACACAGCCTCAGGAAAACCGACTGATCTTCCTGCGCCGGTATTGGTATGCCGATACGGTCAGGGAAATTGCCCAGCGGTACGGCATCAGCGAAAGCGCCGTCACCATGCGGCTGCGCAGAACAAGGGACAAGCTTGCAGCGTACTTAAAAAAGGAGGGAATTCCGGTATGACAGGAAAGCAGATGCTTATGGATATGGAAGATTTGGATGCCGACCTCATTGAGGAAGGTGAATTTGGTGAATTTCAGAAAGGAAAGGGCCATATGACAAAGAAAAAAGGATTCCTGATTTTGATTGCCGCGACTTTGATCATGGGAACGCTCACCGGTGCGGCGGTGTACACCCGTTGGTCCAATTCTATGGAGTACCGCAATCCCTGGTCCCCCCAGCCTTCTGAGCAGATCAAACAGCAGGCGGAAAAGACCGGACTGTCTGTGGTCCCCAAAGAAACAGCAGACGGGGCCGCCGTCTCCGCGACAGATCAGGGCATCACCGTCACCGTTGCTCAAACAATGATGGACCAGTACGGCGGCACGGTTGTGTTCCGCATTTCCGGCTTTGACCTGCCGGAAGGGGAAAAGCCCTGGTGCTGGTGGGATTACACCGTGGACGGAGAAGATGTGCATTGGAGTTCCGCCGCACATTTTTTCAATGGCATGACCCTGAACGAAAACGGTGAGGCAGTTTACGCAAAGAACGGCGAACCGATCTCCACAAAGGGCGAAAATCAGGAACTGGTGCCGGATTACCAGGATAATGAAGGAAATATCGAGTACAGTATCGACTTCGACTTCCCGGAATCAGACGGACGGTACTTTGGCAAGGAGATGACCATTACCTTCACCGGGTTCGGAATCCAGGGAGAGCGGTTTGAAGACCCAGAAACCGTGACTGTCCCCGGTACCTGGGAGCTGACTTGGACGCTGGAAGGCAGTACCGAAGAACCGAAAACCTGGACCCCCAATGCCGAAATCGGAGACTGGGGCGTAACGCTGGTAGAAGCGGAGATCGGACAATACAGCATGAAAACCACTTACCGGTTGGATGACAAATACAAAGACGCGAAGGACTTCCAGGAAAAAACAGGCTGGTCGATCACACCTGCAGGGGTACGCCTGAAAGATGGTACGGATCTGTACGAAATTGGCGGTGGCGCTGGTCGTTGGGACGAGGAGAATCAACTTGTGACCACAGTAAGCACAAATCTGTCTACCGTCCTTGACCCGGAGCAGATCGCGGGTATGTACTTCTACGCCGGTTACGATCTGAACGAAAACGGATACCGGGTTGACAGACCCTACTATTACGTCCCCCTTGGGTAAACACGCACTACCGAAACAGCAGAAGGATGACTTAATAATGTAGCGGCACGGAAAGGGAGCCTCTCCCCTTCCGTGCCGCTGTTATGTCCTTATGGCTTGAGGGCGTTGGGATATCGGAGCAGTTATTGGCTTGCTACGGTTTTGAACAAAAAGTCTCTATCTTCATCATCAACCAATGCTCTATCGACCCAAATATCAAAGCATTCCGACTCCGATTCAAACAAACAATGGGACTGCTCCTGCTGCTCCCCGGTTTCAAAATTTTCAAGTGTGAGGGATACATAAAGTTTATTGTCCCAAACGTTTGCAAAATATTGCGCACGGATTGGAGGAGATACGATGGAGTTTAAGAATGCGTCTGCTTCGCCGCTTTCCGTATCTGTAATACAGCTTGCTTCAAGGCCTGTGTCAATTATGCCGCCAATGATCTGATTATCCATAACAATAGAAACTTCTTTGCTGGATTTGTATTGCGTGGTATACCCGTCAGGAAGCAGAAAGTCAAAGGGAAGCGTCTCGAAAACAGATTCGCCTGGTCTTAGGGCGTTGGGATATACCTGATAGACGATATCCGGCCAGCGGGTGATGCCGAGGCACTCCCAGACCTTGTAGAGGTAGTTTGGCTCGTCGGGCGCGCCATAAAAGACATATTCCTCGTCAATCCGGCACACATCATTGTCCAAATCCAGTTCAATGACGTAATCCTCATCCCCTGCGGTAAAGATCAGATTCAGCCCCGTGCCGATGCTGTGGGTCTTTGGCTCATAGCCCAGATATTCCGCGTTTTCAAACATCCAGATGAGCTTTTCCAGATAGTCGGGATTGGTGACCAGCACAAGTTCCTCATCCAGAAATTCCAGACGGGCATAGTTGATATTATCCGGAAGTTCGGGATGGTCGGGCAGATAGGTATAATCCGCATAGACTGTCCAGTATGTCGGGGTCGCCCAATAGCTCATATCCAGCTTTCCGGAATGGATATCCTGCAGGGTAACAGAATTATCATTGACCAGAATGTAATACTCATAGCGGTCATACTCTGCATCCTCTTTGTCTTTCGTCCCTGTAAAGTGCTTCAGGTACCGGAAGGTATAGCTGTCCGACAGACCTTGCAGTAGATACTCTCTTCCATCAAAGCTTAAGTCCATGGCTGACCACTGGGCATCCTCACCATGATGCCAGTTGACCAGGCGGACAGAACCGGGGATTCCATTCGCGGCATCCTGCGCAAATTGCTGGAAGGCTTCCTTGTTTTGCCACGCCACACCGTCTTCGCTGACAAAGCACCCATCCAGCGCGGCCTGCTCGGCACTGTAAATCTCCGGAAGCTCCTCCAATGGTGCAGGAGTAGTTCGAATGGAATCCGGGATGGCAAATGTTCCGTATATCATCTGTTCTTCCGTGGAGCCGTCCCCACGGCGGAGGGTCAGTAGTTTCCCTATGCGGTAGGTGCCGTCCGTCAGTTCTCCATAGCGGCTCTGCCATTCATGGAACATACCTTCCCTATCCCGGATGGTGTGGCTGGAATCCGCGACATAATGATTAAATCCGGGCAGTTCCTCCACGCTGACCCAGCTTCCGTTTTCCTGCCGTTCCAGAGACAGGTCGTCCCCATAGGTCACTTCCACACCATTCACGCCATTGACACTGCCATCATCGTTAAAAACAGCGACGGCTCCCACCTGAGATACATTCTCCAGCGTCATGGTAATGCCCCAGATGGCGTTTTCTTCCTGCGCGGAGGAATCATACTGGCTGAGAAATGCGGTCACGTCGGAGATATCCCGGTCCGCAAGTTCGTAGCGGATGGAATATCCGTCGGCGCCTTTCCCGTGGTAAAAAGTGCTGGAATCTCCGAAGCTGAGGGAAAAGGTCTCCTTATAATTGTGCAGCAGCCTCACCCCAAAGGTTCCCTCATAGTAGCCCTTGGCACTGCCGCCGTTGATGCCGGAAATACCCTTGATATATTCGCAGAGTGAGGAAACATCCTCCGGGTCTGTGACGTAGGTAATGACACCGTTGTGGAGGTTTTGCAGGGAAACTTCTGTGATACCGCTGGTATCCAGATCCGCAAAGGAAATATTGACAGGCACATCGGAGGTTTCCTTCGGATTCGTCAGCAGACAGACCCCAAGCACCACACAGAGGATGACGCAGACAACTGCGACCCAGAAGGCGGGCTTTTTCCAGTTCGCCAGATTCCGGATCCGTCCTTTCGGATCCCCCTCCCCAAAGGCCAGCGGGGTGACGGAGACGATTCGGCGGCCTGTTGCCAGATTCAGCAGGGCTGCGGAATATTCCGCCCGGACGTTCTCCCCCATCTTGCGGATCACCGCTTCGTCGCAACTCATTTCCATATCCCGGCTGGCAAGGGAAAAAGCCAGCCATACCAAGGGATTGAACCAGTGAATGGCTAGAGCAAGGAATCCCAATGCCTTGAAAATGGGGTCTCCCCGACGGATGTGGTGCTGCTCATGGCAGAGAATGAATTCCCGCTCCGATTCTGCCAGCGTTCCGGGCAGGTAGATTTTCGGACGAAAAACACCCATCACAAAGGGAGAGCGCACATCGTCCGCCAGATAGACGTTCTTTCCCGCAGGAACGGAAACCCGGGTCTGCCTGCGGATTTTCAGGAAGGAAACAGCGCCATACAGCCCCATGGCTGTGAGGCCCACCAGCCAAACCACCGCCAAAACCGGCAGAATCCGGTTTTCCACCGTCGCAGGCTGGGAAACTTTGTCCAGCGCAGTCACCACATACTGCCCATTTTCCCCGGCAGATATAGGGTCCCGCCCGGCGTCCAACGCGGTCTGAAACTGAGGGTGACTATCGAAGATCGTTTCGGTATCTCCCACATAGTCATCTTCCCATTGGTTCAGGGCTGACCCGGTGCTGACCTTCTCTGGGATCAGGGAAAGCTCCGAAGAGATCGCCACGGGACACAGAAGCCGGAACAGCACCAGCGCCCAGAGGGCGTAGGAATAGATTTTTGGTGCCCGCTTCAGCAGCAGCCGTGCAAGGCAGACCACCAAAATCACAATGCTGCCGGTCAAACTCATATTGAGAACCGTTTCAAAAATGCTCGCAAGTTTCATGGTATCACCCCCGCATTTTGTCGATCAGGGCCTTCATTTCTTCGATTTCCCCATCGGAGAGCTTCTTGTGGGTGCCGAATGCCGCGAGAAACGCGGGCAGCGACCCACCAAAAGTCTCCTCCACATAGTGCTCGCTGTGCAGGGCGTAGTATTCCTCCCGGGAAACAAGAGAGGTGACGCATCCCTTCTCGTTTTGAAACAGCCCCCGTTCGCACAGCCGTTTCAGGACGGTAAAGGAAGTGGTTTTCTTCCATTGCAGTGCGGTTTCCGCCAGTTTGGCGAGTTCCCCGGAAGCAATGGGTTCGTTTTCCCATATGATCTCCGCAAACTGAGATTCCGCCGGCCCCATTCTTATGTCTGCCATTGTGTCCCCTCCGTTCTACAAGATGTAGTATAACTATATACTACATCTTGTAGAATGATTTGTCAACCCATATAATTGGAGGGCGCATTCTGCAATGCGCCCTCCCGGAGATATTGATTTCAATTTGCAGAAACGGGAATGTAGTAAAATGTCTCGATTGTAGGCTCCCCATTGGCATCCTTTTCCCACCCCTTGTGGAACATCAGGGACTCGACCTGACTGACATCCAGAATGACATCGAACATATCCGACTCCGTAAAGTAGATCATCTTTTCCTGGTCCTCAAAGCCAGAGCTTGTAGGGCCGCAGATATACTGAGTGCCGTCCTTCATGCGGACACCGTAGACGGCCTGCGGGAGCGGAACCAGTTCATCCCATCCTTCCCAGTAGTCGTCCACCTTGTAACGGGCGCGGATAGTCTTCTGTCCAATTTCGGCATCCAGAAGGATGACATCACTGCCGCCAATTTTGGCATTGGGTGCGATGGTAATGCAGTCACTGGTTCCAGTAAGAATCCAGCGCAGAGTCCAGTCTCCTTCCACCAATCGCTCATCAGGACCTGCCTTCTGGGTGGATTGAATGCCAATATACGGGAATCTTACCTGGATTTCCTTGCCCAAATAGCGTCCATCGGTTTCGTTAAAGGAAATGTGGTGGGTGAATTCCAGACTTCCGTCATCTGCCACATAATCCAGAATCACAGAATGGAATTCATCATCCCTGGTCCGCACCGGCTCCCCCGTGGATGCGTAAACCAGCTTTCCTTCGTCATTTCGTGTGGTGCCGTCGAAAAAGGCACCAGATTGAGAACTATAGAAATACAAATCTCCGTCAATGGTGACAACAGGCCATGCAGCGGGGATACGGTCTTCCGGCAGGTCAAAGCCATCGATACGGAAGGTCAACTCCGCATTGTAATTGTCCACAATCGTCTGCACCGCCGTGATGGTAATACCCTGATCGGTAACGGACAGCACTTCATTGGGGTTTTCAGAACTGTTGGTTTCCTCCAGCATCACAGACAGGCCACTTTTCTCTGCCTGCTCCTTGATCTGCTGGGTGGGCTTGTACCGATTCTCGGCAGAATGGGACCACCGGGTATATACGGCGGCACCGGTGAGCATCATAACCGCCAACGTGGCTGCCAGCATGACGGTCATCATTTTTCTGCCGCTGAATTTTGGTTTCTGCTCCCGGCTTTGTGCCAGCAACTGGTTTACCATGGCATTTTTTGCTTCTTCGGAAAAATGAAGTGCGTCCATGGACTGCCTCATTTCGGATTTCACATTGTGCTTCACTGTGACATTCTCCTTTCCTCATCGATAATCATGTTTCTCAGTTTCCTGCGGCCACGGGACAGATACTGGGTCACCGCATGCTCACTGACATCCATGATCTGTCCGATTTCCCGGGCAGAATATTCCTCATAGTAGTATAGATACAGGCTGATCCTGTATTTTTCCGGCAAAGCTTTCATCATATCCAGCAGACAGGAATCCGGCACCGCCGGAGCGGCGATCTGCTCGGCGTCGTCCAATGCCACTGTCCGCCGGAAAAAGGAACTTTTTACATGATCTTTGCAGGCATTGATTGTGGTTCGGATAATCCACGCTTTTTCGTGCTCCACGCTGTCAAAACGCATATCGTGGGTTATGTACTTTAAGAATACGCTCTGGCAGATATCTTCCGCGTCACAGGTTTGTTTCAGATATTGATAGCTGACGCGAAGAATCAGATCCGCATAGGTATCTACCAGTCTTTTGGCAGTAACTTCATCCATCAATGTCCATCACCTTCCTTTGTGCTTTTTTGAGGCCCTCTATCCTGAATACGATTGACCTTGCCAAAACATGACAACAGTATATCAATTTCCTGAGAAAAAGAAAAGTCGCTTGGGCAAACACGCGCAAGCGGCTTTTGAAGGATGTATTATGGGATTACCATACCGAAATGAATTCTCCTTCAGGGAAAATGATAGTCATAAATTCCGTTACTCTTTCCAAAGGATATGTTCGAAGTCAAACGAATCATCCAAGGTATATATCTCACCATTTAGAGTCTGCATCTGCCAAGTTCCTCCGTCAAAATAACGGCGGATCCTTTGCACACTTTTTCCAGAATCATTTTCATCTACGTTGAGGTTGTATATCCGGTTCATCTGCTCTAAGGTGCTTTCCTCACCATTGATAATAACTGGATTTGGGTGACTGGTTTCACTGTACATTCCCAGAACATATTGCCCATCCAGATATCCGAAGCTTACAAAGCTGGATCCGCCTGCCCCGTCACACTGAGCCAGTATACTTCTGCCATTGAAATGCACTCCATTCACACACCACACAATATCTGGATAAAACAGATCTGCGAGCTTCTTCACTTCTCCATCAGCAAATGTAAATACAGCCAAAGAATCGAGATCGCCAGCTATTAATTCAGGCGTACCGTCCCCATCAAAATCATGGATTCCCAGATATCCGTACTCTTCCTTCAGATCATGTTCCTCTGCGTCAACAAGATAATCAGATAAATTATGGATGATGTACAGATATGCCTCCTGCCAAGTTGTATATGAAACTTTTTCTTTTTCATTTTGAATTTCGAATTCGGTAATCTCGTCAAACCCATCAAAAACCAATGGCTGTGTATTACCGATTTCCTGAAGGAATGCCACCGAGCCGGATGCGCTTTCTCCTTTTGACAATCGCATATTGTAAATTGGATCAGCAAGAGAACAGGTAACATCGTCAGCATTCCCATCCTCATTTTGCAGCGCAAAACGAAGGCTATACCCCGGTTGTCTGGCAATGTTTTCCGTCATGTCAAGTACATCCAGATCCCCATTCTCGTATTTCACGTTCAAGGTGACCACAATGTATTCATGCCCGGGGGCGGGAGCTTCCAATTCTGGATCACTTTGCAGCAAATAGTTATATGCTTCTTCACCATGCATAACACTTGATAATGCCATCGTTACGCTAACATGATTGGGGCTTCCGTCGGGACAATCTCCACCCCAGTATACGTAGCCATCTATTGTTACCGGGGTTGTATCAAAGGGTTCCTCTGCCTGAGATGAAATTTCTATTGATCCGTCAGAGCGAAAGGTGAAATACTTTTTATACGTCTCAGCACCCGTGGTTGATATTTCAACCAAACGCTTTTCTGCCTCGTCAATTTGGAGCCAACCGGGGCCGAATGCTGTAAACTGATATTCAAACATTTCTTTTTCCGCATTCCAGAAGAAGTAACTATATGGAACATTCTGAGGATAAACAGAAACCGCCAGCAATCCAAAATCCTCTGCCCCATCAAAATTCAAATCCCGAACATCCGGCAATCCTACTTGACTGCCCTCGTACAGGAAAAGACCATCCCAGGCATAGTCCGAAACTTCTGGAATATCATCCTTTGTAATCGTCTGCAATAATGACTCTCCGTCATAGATTTGTACTTCAGAAACCTCTGTTGTATATGTGCTATCAGATGCCTCGGATAACAGAAGAGAGACGGTAAGTTCTCTGTCATCGGATACATTCACAGAGAAATCAAATAATTTTGATGTACGACGCTCTGCCGTTTCAACGGATTCGCTGCTTGATTCGGGGCCAATATTTTCAGATTCTACAAATGTGGTTTCTGCAGGCCTGTTTGAGCAGCCAGCCATAATGAACATCAATATCAGTATTGTGATTATTTTTGAGACTTTTTCCATTACGATATCTCTCCTTAGAAATGCCAACTCATCCCATTATCGCTGCTATACATGTAAAGTGTGGTTTTGATTTCAGCGTCAACATTCAGAGCCGTGATTGGGAATATACCCTTACCATCATGAAATTCAGGTGTCTCAGGGGTAAAACGGTATTCCGGCTTTAGGCTTCCGTCAGCATTTTTGTATTCAGCAGGCAGATTTACGGTCAATTCTGACCAGCTATTACCACCATCTGACGTCCACCATATATCAGGTCCTGCATCCTGGTAGTACCGATAGCAAATAAAGCCTATCTCTGGGGAAGAAAATGCGGCACCCGTTAATACTGAGATGTGCTGGGAGCAAGGATTCCCGATTTCTTTCCACGTTTCACCGCCGTCTTCCGTTAGATAGATGCGAATCATCTGCCAATTCATCGCCGGCGCAGCGGTTAGAACTATGTAGCCTTCAGAATCGCTGAACGACCCGATATATCCGCCATCATACGGGATTTCATCAATGACGGCATGAAACTCATCCAAATTATCACTGCCAAATGGAATTGATTCCTGCCAAGCCAGATTATCATCCGATATTGTCGCAGAAGATGAATCAATATCAGCAGCAGTAGCGGATACTTCTTTTTCTTTTGTACATCCAGACAGGACTGCGCACAGACAGAGCAATATTGTCAGGAATCGTTTTCGCTTCATCATTTTTCCTGCCTCCTATATTATCTCAGAAGACGAATGTCTTCAGCAGAAAACAGATCTGCCTGAAAAATCCGAATTATGATATCGCATTCCATACGCAGAATCAATGACGGCGAACATTCACTCTGCATCTATGGGATAAGAATACCATTGCACATCTGCTTTCTGTTCGCTGTCCTCGATGGTTTCCTCCACCCAGGTATTGTTCTCCCATCGCAGTTTGGCCCAGCCGTCATTGTCACCGCCGCCGGAATAGGCAAAGCTGCCGTCCTCCTTGATTTGAGACATTTGGCGGTAATAAAACCCCGTGCCATATACAATCGAGTTTTGGCTCTCCGATTTCAGGACCATGCACATGACCTGGCTGTTTTCTCCGAAGCGGAAGTCAACAATTGCCTCCTGGACACCATCGTCATCCATATCCACAAAAGCATATCGGATAATCGAAACTTCAAAGCCCAGGCGATTACTTTCGTCGGCGCAATACTCGGATAAGGTACACGATTCATCATTGCTTATGGAGTAGAACAGTGCCTGATTTTGCAGCACTTGAAGAAGTATGTTTGATTCCGATTGCTGAATGTCTGCAATTTCCTCCGAAGACGGATACTGTGGAGTGCCAATTCGGACATACTTGCTGCGGTAATTGTCATATTCCCCCTTGGTGATTTCTTTCCACATAAGGCTGGAGGCACCTCCGGACTCGCTCCAGTAGAATTTCCCGTCTTCACCTTCCATAACACATTCCACCAAAACCAACTGATGATCCTGAAATCTGTAATACTCGTTAAGCTGCTTCCCCTGTAAATCATAGCAGTCCTTTTCCAGAACATTACCCTCGCAAAGATACAGGGCCACCGTATGATCGTCCAGGGCATAGGTTCCACCACCATACACACATTTCAGATCCTTGCCTTCGCGGATGATAACTTCATACACAACGCCGGTTCGTGTGTTCCAAATCAGCATTTCGTCAATGCCATCTTCATCCAAATCCACGGGTTTTATCTGGTAATCCGGGCTGTAGGCTTCTGAACCGACCGATCCGGGCATCCAATTGTCAAAATATTCTGCAAATGTCATAGAATCTTCACAGGTGTTCAGACCATTTGGATTTTTTAGCCAGGCAGCTTCCGGCTCCTGCGGGATAATTTGATAAGCAAAAGTATCTGCAATCCATTCAAAATCTTCCCGCGAACAGGGATTCTGTATATTCACATCGCCGTTGGGTGAAGAATAGGAAAAATTCAGCGTGACGGAGATATTGAATTCTCCCACATCTGCCACAATCAACCCTTGCTCCGCATTCTGGGCAAGAAGCAGCTTTGTCCCATCCCATGCGGTGTATTCCCAGGAATCCATGGAATCCATATCCTTAAGTATAACATAGTCCGGGAAAAACACGTCCTTTTTGTCGCAGGTGTAGACAAACAGAATCGAGTCTGCTGTACTCCGTCCTGTAAAGCAATGATCTACCATGCCAACCATGTTAAAGGATCCACTTCGGTAGTATACTCCGCCGGAAAGGGAGAACATATTCTCCGATGATTTATGCATCATGGACGGGATTCCTACTGCCGAGAATACTTCATTGGGTTCTTTGGTAAAGTAAATCGGTCCTGCCAGCTGAAGATCGTATTTTTGAGCGATTTCATCCACCTTAGTCTGCATTTCCGGGGTGTAGCAGTTGTAGATCCGATAATCTTCCGGTGATGAATAGCCATTGGTGTCTTTTGCGTGTTCCAACGATCTGTCCTGATCATAGCTGTTAATGAACTCAATCCACTCCTGGGTTGCCTTATAGTTTACAGATTCCACATAGCCGTTGGTGGACACAATATCCATCGTCCATCCAGGCTGGCTATATTGCGGGACTGTCACCCTGCCTAAACTGATTTTCTGCAATCCAATTAGGACTGCTGCACACCCCATCAACAGGAGTAGCAGAGAGATTATTGCAGCGATCAGGAGAAGTCGTTTAGAAGGAATCCGTTTCTTCGTTGCTGCCGTCTGATTATGTGCTTCCAAAACGTACTTATCCCGGATGGAACCCATGGTTTCCAAAATATCCATTGCCTTCATATGCAGCCGCCCTACCCTTCCAGACCATATTCAGACACCTTCCACTGGTTATCCTCCCAGACAAGGGTCATACTCAGGTACATATAATAATCGCTGTCAGGTGTTTTTCTAAATTCAATGGAGGGACGAATGGTTCCCCACTGCTCCAAATCTCTCGCCCAGTTTTCTAAGCCCTTGATCGCATGGATTTCCGGGTCCGCAGGCTCAAAGTCTGTATATACATCTATCGCCGAATCAAAGGACTCCGATAAATATGGTTTGACTGAATCCGCGTTGCCGGAAAAGTAAGCTTGCATAAATTGACTGACAACGATTTCCGGAGACGAATATTCAGAAGTATCTAAAGGCTGTACCGCTGCGGTCCTATCCAGTACATCCGCATTGTTCACGACTGCGAAAGTCTGGATCATGGACGTAAACCGCATGCCGTGGCCCTCTGCAGCTTCCAGACGGTAGCGAGCAATGATATGAAAAGTTCCCTGCTCGCCGTTATCCACGAAATAGTGGTCCTCTTGGGGAGAATCCCAAGCATTTCCTCCGGATACACGGAAGGTAAAGGCAAGAGGCCGATCGACCCAGATCAAGTCCTCTGTAATTTCCCAGTCTGCGGCCATCTGATTTCTGACTTCCTCTGCGTATGCGGAGAATTCCTTGCCGGGTACTTCCCGGATCTCGATTTCATTTGCAGGTAAGGAAGCATAGAAATCCTTCAATTCCTGAATCCGTTCATCAATGGCTGCTTCTTGTTCCTCCGGAGACAGGCCTTCCAGGGTAGCTGCCTGCTGCTGCCGGATTTCTTCCCGGTCATATTTCATGGGAATCTGACGGACGTAATAACCCCCGTTTTCCTCGGTCATCAAATAGGATTCCGTATCCACATACATGGCAAAGCCCGGATTATCCGCATCAGGATCTCGCCCCTGGGCTTCATGGGGCACAGCTTCCGGCATTCCCTCCGGCATAACAATGACATCCTTTGGGGGGAACAAAGATTCAATCAGCTTGGAAACAGACTCTTTCACGACCTCTACTGCAGCTGCACCGATAGGCGTTTGCAGGAACAGGATGCAGGCCAAAACCAGGGCGATCACTGCAGCAATTCGATATGCAACGGTGTGTCTGGGTTTAACCGCCTTTGCGGGAACATTCTCTTCAAGTATTTGTCTGGCATCCGCAACATATTTATCCCGGATGGATCCAATAACTTCCAGCAAATCCATGGAATTCATCAGAACCCCTCCTTCTCCAGGTGCTTTCGGAGCTTTCCCCGGATTCGATGAAGCATGGAAGTCACTTTGCTCTCAGTAAAACCAAACCGCAGCGCAATATCGTGAATGGAATCCAGATACCAGTACCGGCAGACAAACAGATTCCGCTCCATGTCCGGAAGTGCATCCAGAAAACGATTCACGGACCTGAGAAGTTCCTTCTTCTCAAAAGTTTCCTCCACACTTTCCCCGGTAGAAACGCACTCCTCCAACTCATCCAGGGCCAGTGGAACTTCACCGCCGCCCCGTTTATAAGCGCGGCGGGACTTCCAGCGGTTCAGGGAAATATTTCGGGTGATCTTTCCGAGAAACGTTGAAAGAATGGAAGGAACGCGGGGTGGAATATTGTTCCATGCGGCAAGATATGTATCGTTGACACTCTCTTCGGAATCTTCTTTGTCTGATAGAATGTTAAATGCGATGCTAAAGCAGTATTTTCCGTACTTTTCCGACGTTTCTGAAATGGCATTTTCAGATCTGTCCAGATAAAGGTCGATAATGCTTTTATCATCCATAAAACCTACCTCCTGTCTTTGTTTTGTATCCTTCACTTATCTACTAAACAAAAACGGCTCAATATTGCATCGCTTGGAAAAAATTTCTCAAATTTCTCAAAATATTTTTCGCGTGTATCAAAGATATTTTACTACATCCCACAGTGAATCACAAGAGCATATCCGTACAGGCATAGATTCCTTGCAAAAAGCAGGACTGTTGGCAGAGTAAAATACACAGCGGTGCTTAAGTAATCACTTAAGCCGGGAATCAGAATAGATAGAGAACAGCCGCAGGATTAACCTGCGGCTGCAACAGTTTCCTTAGCCTATGGAACGCTGATATTCCTGCTGGAGTTTATCCGCCACTACAGAACCATCCAGTGAGGAAATGGTTTCTGTTTCCGTAAAGAAACCACCAAGTCCCTGATTCACTTCCAGTTCCGCCTGGAGGAACGCGCCGCTATCGCCAAACACCATGGTCACGTCATAGTAAGGGGTTCCGCTTTCATAACCTGGGAAGGGTTCCCGGATATGAAGCCGGATGCGGCTCTGTCCATCTTTGTTTTCCGTTCCCAGATACTCTACCGCCTCGTCATTCCACGCATACCGGGACAGCCAGGGAATGTGGAAGGATTCTGGCTTGTCGCATTCTTCCCAAAGAACCATCCCGTTGTCATCCCGTGCGCCGATGACACCATCATCCGTCATGGCAATGTTACTGTAATAAGCCCCGCCGCAGTGCAGGTAGGCAACAATGCTGTCATCGGAATGGTTCTGAATGGTCATCCAGTCTCCTTCATTCTTCCAATATTGGATGATACCGGTGTCATAGTCGCTTTTTCGCACACATTGGAGAGCCTGAGCACCGCTTTGGACCTGA
>CAMAGI010000002.1 GCA_945833775.1 uncultured Lachnospiraceae bacterium | reverse complement strand
CCTGGTAAATATAAGGGAGCTGCAGAATATTCATCTCCGGGATTTTCTCGGCAAGTTGAGACAGGGAAACACGTGCAAAATCCACGCCTCCGTAGGTCATCTGATCGATCACGTCCTTCTCAACGCCCAGTTCGCCGCTCGTCTTCACCAGAATTTTAATTCTGCCACCGGTTCTATCATATACCATATCCGCAAAATACTGTGCACCCAATGCGGTTGGATACCCCTCCGGCTGATTCTCAGCATACAAAAAGACATATTCCGGTTCCGGCTCAGTATCCCTGCGCGGAAGTAAGAATAGGCAGCTGACCGCCACTGCCACCACACCGATTCCGGCAAGGGCCGGCCATATTCTACTTTTACTTTTCATTCTCTATCGCTCTCCTTCAGGAAATTTATGCGATACTCGGATGGAGTGACCCCGGTAAGTCGTTTGAAAACCTTTGCAAAATAATTGGAATCGTGATACCCCACCTTGGTGCTGATCTCCTTTACATTGATGGAGATATCCTCCAGGAGCGTTTTCGCCTTTTCCACCCGGAATTTCGACAGAAACACAATAAAATTCTGTTCAAAACACTGTTTGAAGATTTTACAGAAATAGGCTTCGGAATAGTTCAGGCTGCTTGCCACATCCTGAAGTGAGATATCCTCCTGATAATGCTCCTCAATATACTGCAAAATTTTACGGCTTATCGTCTTATTTTTCACATCCTCCGTTTTCTCTTCCACAGCCAGGGCTTCATCAAAGGTTTTTTCTTTCTGTTTCCGTCCGTGGTGGCACATTCTCTGCATCGCCTCCTCCAGACAGACAATCAGCTCCTCCTCACTGACCGGTTTGAGCAGATAATCCACTGCCCTTACGGTGATTGCTTTCTTGGCATATTGAAACTCGTCAAAGGCTGTGAGAAAAATGATTTCACACACCCCGTTCATGGAGCGGATCGCGGACGCTGCCTCCAAACCGTTGGTGCCCGGCATCTCAATGTCCAGTACCGCTATCTGATAGGGATTCATGCGAAACTGTTCCACAACCTCTCTTCCGTTTTCAGCTTCCAAAAGTTCCACTTCTTCACCAAAATACTTACGGATCTTTTTGATGACCACTTTTCTTTCAATGGGTTCGTCATCCGCCACCAGGATTCTTATCATCCGTGTTTCATCCTCCCTACACCGATATCATTTCTGTCTCTGAAAATGCAATCCGCATTTGTATCTCAGTTCCCGTTCCAGCCTTGCTGAAAATCCGAAAATCGCTGTCATGGTATGTATTCTTTATTCTTTCGTAAACGTTCTTCAATCCGATTCCCCTGGCATCCGTATCTTTGCTCGTCAAAGAGGTCAGCAATTCCTCCAATTTCTTTTCATCCATGCCGACTCCCGTGTCCTTCACACTGATAAAAAGGCTTCCCAGATCCCTTCGGATATGTACGATGAGTTCGCCTCCGACCTCCTTTGGCGCCAATCCGTGTATAATTGCATTTTCTGCCAGCGGTTGAAAAATAAACGGCGGAACCATGACGGCATCTTTGTTCACCTCACACTTCAGGCTGTAGGAAATTCTGGCACCAAACCGCATCTGTTGTAAATACATATAGTCATCCAGTACCTTGATCTCCTTTGCGAGCGGTATAATCCCCTCCGTGGTTTTCAGATTGTATCGGAACAGGTTACTCAATGCCTGTATCATTTTCTCTGTGGTATGTGCATCCTCCAGGTCAGCCATGCCTGCAATAACATTCAGCGTATTAAAGAGAAAGTGGGGTTGGATCTGACTCTTTAATGCCTCAAGACGGATTGCATCCAGCTGTTTCTCCATCTCCAGTTGTTCCAGTTCTCTGGCGTGGAGCAAATCCAGAGTCTCACGTTGCCCCTCCAGAGCAGAAATATATTCACCGGTAGCGTATTTCATCTTGTTGAATGCGTGAATCAGTTCTCCCAGTTCATCTTCATTCACGACCTCAACATCGTCAATGTAAAAATCATTGTCTGCAATCTTTCGAGCTGCCTCTGCAAGGGAAAGCAGCGGGACTACAATTGTCCGGTTCAGGGAGTGAAGCCAATAGATCACAATTCCCAGAAGAACAATTCCGGTCAGCGCGGTAACATAGGGAATTGCCTGAAAAACGGGGGTTTTCTTCTGATAAGTCTCATTGCCCTCCGCAATGGTCATATTCATTAATTTGTCCGCATACTGCATCAGATACCTCTGCATATCATAGATTCGGTAAAGACGGTCAACATCCCGCACACCCGACGCATCCGCGGTAAGCAGTTCATCCCGATCATCGGAATAGACACAGTATGCTCGCACCAGAGCCCGCGTCCTTGCAAAACGTTCCTGACTGATTTTGGAATAGTCTTTGGGCAGTCTGCCAATTGCTTTTTGTGTATTTTCTACTGCCTGACTCAGATACTGACGATTCTCCGCCTTTTCATTCTTGATATACGTCTCAAATGCTTCCGCCTCTTCCTTCAGACAGATAGCCACCTGATTCGCCACATCATTCTCATCCAGAATCGCCCGGAAATCAAACAACGAAAATTTCATGGTCAAAATCGCCAGAAAAACCGCTATAAAGATAATCAGGAAAACAAAGCCTGCAAATGCCGTAATTTTCTTTTTGATCGTCAGTTCCTTCAGCCAATCACCAAACATTTTATCCCTCATAAGCCTTCTTTTGCTTCCATTGTATTATCTTATCATAAAAAATGCAAAGCGGAACAGCGATTTCTTCCGCCTTGCATTATTCTTAATTGTGTTGCTTTAAAAAGGATAGAAATGCTTCCCGCTCCTGCCCCATATTTCTGTTTGTCAGAATATAGCCATGTCTTTCATCCGTAAATAGAATCACCATACCGGGCTCAATGGAAATACGATACATCTTATTCCATGGTATGCTCTCTTCTTTTTCCGCAAGATGCACCTGCATACCGCTGTCCGAAAAGGAAAGTTCCATATCCTTCGGCATACTACGGATACTCTTCCTCTGCTGCAGATAAATAATCGTTGGCTGTATCAAAGGAAACCAGATACATCCCAGCAATATCAAGGACTTCTCCAGGGGCTTTGCGCTCTCGAAAAAAGCAGCCGCAAGTCCCAGCATGGCAGCGGTAAACACGATGTTGATTACCCCTGTCATCGAGCGATAGATGCGTCGCATGGCGGATCTCCAGCAGTCGAAGGGTTTCACCTCGCTCTTAAAACAAAAGACATTCATGCACAGGTCTCCATTCTTACTTCATCAGATTCGGTAAAAGCATACTGATTTCAGGCACAAAGGTCAGAAGCATCAATACCAGAATCATACACAGATAGAAAGGCAGAGTTGCCTTTACAACCTTTTCCATTTTCACCTTTCCGACCGCAGAACCAATGAACAGAACTGCTCCTACAGGAGGAGTCAACAATCCGATTCCGCAGTTTAGAATCATCATGACACCGAACTGAACCGGATTGATTCCGATGGAAGTGGCAATCGGGAGCAGTATCGGTGTTGCAATCAAAATGATCGGTGCCATATCCATGATACAACCCAGGAACAAAAGAATCAGATTCAAAAGAAGTGCCAGAATAATCGGGTTGTCGGTAATACCTATGATGGCATTGGCTGCCAGATCGGGTACATGAAGTGTCGTCAGGCAATAGCCGAAAATACTTGAGGTGGAAATCAGGATCAAGACAATGGACAGGGTGTCGATGCACTGTTCCAATGCCTTCCATACGCCCTTCCAGTCCAGTCCCTTATAGATAAACACACTGACGATCAGGCTGTAGATAACTGCGATTGCAGCAGACTCCGTAGCGGTAAACCAACCGCCCACAACACCTACTACTACAATAATAACTGCCGCCAATGCCCAGAAGGATATTAAAAACTGTTTGCAGAGATTCTTGAAGCTGAATTTGTCCCCCTTGGGGTAATGTCTTCTCTTGGAAATAATATAGGAACCGATCATCAAGGATGCTGCAAGTAAGGCACCGGGAATGTAACCGGCAAGGAACAGGCTTCCCACGGATATACCGCCTGCGGACATCGCATAGATAACCATGTTGTGGCTGGGCGGAACCAGCAGTCCCTCACAGGATGAGGTGATCGTTACCGCGGTGGAAAAATCGTCATCATAGCCCTGATCCACCATCATGGGAATCAGAATACTTCCCAGAGATGCCGTGTCTGCAGCAGCCGATCCGGAAATACCACCGAAGAAATAGGATGCCACAATATTCACCATTGCCATACCGCCGGTCATCCATCCCACCATCGCATTTGCCAGGGCAATCAGTTTTTCCGAGATTCCGCCCGAGCCCATCAACACACCCATGGTGATAAAGAACGGGACCGCCATCAGGCTGAAAGAACTGATTCCCTTAACCATCTGCTGACAGATTGTAGTGAGGGGCAAGCCCTGATACAACAGGCAGAACATCGAGGAAAGTGCAACGGCGTATGCAATTGGAAAGCGAAGGATAATCATTACAAGGAAACTGACAAGAAGCACAACAATTGCCATGGTATCTGTTGTCATTTCTTTTGATCCTCCTTTACAAAGAATACTTTAATGTGATTGTAAATGGCTTCCAGTCCGAATACAATCATTGCCACACCGGCAACCGGGATGGGAAAATACATCCAAAATCTGGACAGTCCTGGCATACTCACGTAGGTTCCCTTAGCCCCCAGCGTGGTGGCATATTTCCAGCCCAGCACCACCATAACCACTGCCAGTACAAATACAAACACATCTGCAAGGATATCCAACACGGCAAGCACCTTTTTGGGTAAATACTTGTCGAAGGCAGTCATCCTGATATGGGCACCTCTGCGGATGGCAAGTGCCGCCGAGAGTACTGCCATATAGGACATCAGCGTCAAAACAACTTCCTCGCTCCATGACGGGTCCGGAATGAATGGAATGTAACGTCCGAGAACGCTCATCGTAGTAATCAAAATATCACCAATCAAAAGCAGCTTACAAATGAATAAGACCACCTTGTAGGTTACATCGTATACCGGCTTGATTTTATCAACCGCAGTAAAAAATTTGGGCATACCTACCTCCTGGGATGCAACTGGGAAAGAGCACAGAAAGAAAATCCTGTGCTCTTAACCCCCTCATTTTCTTGTTACGATTCGTTTTACTGCATATCAACAATCTTCTGATACAGATCTTCCTGGCCCTTGATGTTCTCTGTGATAACATCCTTAACAGCATCCTGCCATGCAGACTTATCCTCTACTTCAATGATGTTGATACCGGCTGCTTTCAGCTCTTCCAGTACCTTATTCTCAGCTTCCTCGGAAATCTTTCTGTTGAATTCGGAAGCATACTTACCTGCCTCAACCAGAATATCCTGCTGCTCCTTGGTAAGCTTGTCCCATGCTGCATCGGTGATGACAACCTGAATAGCGCCAAGGGTATGTCCGTCCAGAATCATGTTGGGAGCAACCTCGGGAAATGCGTTGGACTTATAGTTTGCAATGGGCTGCTCTGCACCGTCAACAACACCGGTCTGCAGTGCGGAATAGAGTTCACCGAAGGATACAACGGTGGGAGATGCTCCGAGGGACTCAACAAGACCGTTCATAACGGGGTCGTTGGAAACACGAAGCTTCATGCCTGCAAAATCCTCCATACCGGAGATTTCCTCCACCGTAAAGAAGTGACGGAAGCCTTCCTCGCCATAGAACAGACCTCTCAGACCGCTGCCGTTCTCGTGGGGCTCCAAAAGGAACTCGCTTGCGAGATCAGAAGTTGCAAAATTCCAGAAATGCTCACGGTTCACGAAGGTATAAGGAAGAGAAAGCAGCTTGGATTTCTCTCCGCCGTAGCTGGTCAGTGCAAATGCGGAAATTCTGGACATATCGACCGTTCCGTTTCCACCGAGCATACCATCCAGCACATCGTTTTCGGAACCAAGCACACCACTTGCCTGAACGTCAATGATGATGGAGCCGTTGGAAAGCTCTTCCACTTTCTCCTTGAATGCCGTTGCAGTCTGACCTACAATGGTATCCAGCGGATTTACCTCGGCGTAAACAAGCTTTACGGGCTGATCAGAGGATCCCTTACCGGATCCGGAACCGCAGGCTGCCATGGACAGCACCATCGTTGTGCACAAAAGCACTGATAAGAGTTTCTTTTTCATAAAACTTCCCTCCATTAAAAATTTTCCGACAGATTTTACATCTGCTTTACAGAGATCATTATAGCGTTTTTCGGTTTCCGATGAAAACCGTAGATTTTTGGGATTTTGAGGAAAATTTTGCGATATTTGTCAAAGATTGTCTTAGTAACGTTCTCCGCCAGACGCACATAGTAAAAATCTCCTTCCGGACGCTATCCGAAAGGAGATTTTTACCGGTCTATGCTTTTTAAGGATTCTCCAGCTTATGGAAAATGATACAGTTCGGAACATCCACCTTGAGTGCCGGTCCGTTCATGATCATACTGCCTGCCTCCAGATCCAGATGAAAGAATGTCATGTTATTACTCTCATGATTCAACGATACAATGAATTTATTGTTCGGGAAAAACTCTGCATCCTTGGGATAATCTCCGCTTACGGGAAGACAGAATTTCTGAATCAGGAGTCCGGTCTCCGGATTGGCCTCATAGACAACCACCGAATTGTCCCCCGCATTGGTGGATAGCAGATACCGATAGTCCGAGGTAAAGCTGAGTGCGCTTGCGGCATTGGTGCTCCCCTGCTCATGCTTTACGGTTCGAATGGATTGAATCTTTTCAAATACCGGTTCGCCCTTCTTCTCCTCATAGGAATAGACATCAATCATACAGCTCCACTCATGAACGACATAAATAAACTTTCCGTTCTTTGAAATCTTGATATGGCGGGGAGCGGAATCCAATTCGCAATGCAGGATGTCCGCAAGTTCCACCTTTCCCCACTCCAGATTCATGCGATATACCTTCACATGATCCATACCGGGGTCTGCAACCAGCAGATATTTATTATCGTGGGTCATTCTCGCACAGTTGATATGCGGACGGGAATTCCGTTCAGCGATACTTCCGAGTCCCTTGTGGAAGACCTCATCCGTAATCTCGCCGATGGAGCCGTCTTCCTTTAACCGCAGTACCGTAAGCTTGCCGTCGTGATATCCGGCCACAAAGAGGTAGCTGTCGGTATAATCCGTGGATACATAACAGCCTCTCATACCGTTGATCGGCGCAAAATTAATCAACTCAAGGTCTCCGTCCGGGAGGATATTATACGCCTCAACACCGAAATCAGTTATCGAATACAGATACTTACCGTTATGGGAAATGGTCACATAAGAAGAGTTGGTAATCTCAACCCGGTCCTTCTCCATAAACCGTCCCTTTTTCATATCCACATTGTATATTTTAATTCCGTGGCTGTCTCCCTGCGTGTAGGTGGAAACATAGGCCACATATTGATCTTCTTTTGCTGCCATTCTAAAACTCCTCCGTTCTGGTCTCATTTCCGTTCCTGTCGCTTACATTATAGCATGATTTATTGGTTTGTAAATTCTTTTTGCAACAAATTTTGCCTTGCGATTGACAGTTAATTCATGGATATACTATGATAGTTACAGTCAAAAGAATCCTTTATTTATACGGAAAGGCATAATACTTATGAAAGCAGTTTGGGACACTTTTCTCTACATATTCAATCTTCTGTCCGATTTTTTGAATTTTGCCAAAAATCTTATGGAATTCACCGCACTGATCGTTTCGGTCATCACCTTTTTCTTCCTGATGGTGAACAAATACTCCAAGGCTCTGTCGGTCATTCTTCGTCCCTGCGGTCTGAACCTTCGTTCAAAAATGCGTATTTTGTTTCAATGCCGCAAAAGCCCGGTAAAAAAACGGGCCTTCCTTGAATTTGCCCTGTTGCGTACCCAGGGTCACATGTTCAGTGCCTCCGACTGGCATGGGCTGATCAATGAATTCAAGGTTTTTTACAATGAACACGAGACGGATCTTGTATACAGTATTCCAAATTGTACACTTCTGATCGATGAGGAGTTCTCCGTAGCGGTTTCCCGTTATTTTACATTTTTCTCCGATCCGAAGGTTATGAAAACCTTTGGCATCACCGATTCCAGACTACCCTGGGTCATTCTTGTACGCATTGAGGAAACCTACGTCACCCCTACCTGTCTGTTGACCGGTCTTCTGTCCAAGTACGAAGAAAACTGGAGTGAATTTATCAAGCGTTATGTCTCCAGCGCATACATTTCGGAAAACGACGAAGATCTTTCCGACAATATTCTTTCCAATGAGTTGTATCTCACCTTTGCATGGCTTCTCTGGGGCCCCAGCTACGAAATTGATTACCAGAATTACTGGGATGGATTGTGTCAGTTGTCCTATGGCGATGAAAGCAATTCCATCCCGGCCGTTGTCAACCGGGAATCCTCCGTTTTGGATGAACTGAAAGCCCGTTTTCTGGATCGTTCCGACAAGCGCTACGGAACGCTTCTTTCGGTACAGCTCAGGCTCTGTGAAAACAGGGAATTCTTCCGCCGCGAACGCTCCGGTATTTCAGCGGGAAACGCCTACTTTTACGATAAGCTGGAAGCCGGGGATTTCTCCTTTGCAGCCCGTCTGGAAAGCTATAATCCTTATGTAAACTACAAGGAGAAAAAATACTATTGTACGGCTTATGTCTGGCTCTTATTTGAACAGGATATCGAAGAAGAATATGCCTTCCGCCCGGAAAAAACAGTGGCTTTCTTTGAACATGCCAATCTTGCGGATACCGATACCTATCTGTTTCTGGTTGATTCTCTCATTGAAAAGAGTCTGCGCCATTTTGAGACAGTCTTTCAAAATCCCGCCTACACCAAACGCAAGTATCGCTTTGTCTGTGGTATGAACGATGAAATTGAAACTCTGTGTATGGCGAAATACCGCAGGGTTTTCGAAGAATCCACTCCCTTTGCACGGCTTCTGAAAGAGAATGTGAATATGACGCCCAAGCGCCGTGCCACCGAAGCATTTGCCGGATTTGACGACTATTTCTCCACCGGCAAACAGTTCCGTTACCAGGATCTGAACCCCTCATCCAGGGAGGATGTTTCTGATCTGGCCAGATTCTATACCGAAATCTACCTGGACTGTTTTCCGGATCCAAACGAGCGTGAAACCTTTGACAGTCTTCTGAATTATCTGAAAGAAGGCGCTTCGACAAAGGACTATCAATATCACATTGTACTGTTAAAGGATGAAGAAAACAATATTCTGGCAGGAGCCGTCTTTGACTACTTCCCGCAGGCAAATGCAGGCATGATCGAATTTATTGCCGTCAAGTCTGATCGACAGTCTGCCGGAATCGGATCCCTTCTGTACAGGAAGGTTCTCGCAACATTAAACAGCGATGCACAACGTTTCCGCAAAAAGCAGCCGGACTACATTTTCTGTGAAGTGGATTCCCCCGAGCACAGTGTTGCGGATGTCAAAAAATACCTCTATTTCTGGGACAAACAATGCTATCGGAGACTGAACTTCCACTACATTCAACCGGCGCTCTCCGCTTCCAAAGAGCCGGTAACCGGTCTGTGGCTTGCCGTGACCAATCCGCATACGGAAAGTACAGATCTGCCTGTCCGTACGGTTTTACAGGTATTACACGATTACATGAAATATGCAATGGGGATTGACTCTCCCAGGGAGAATCCTGCTTATATCCAAATGGAGCAGGAGCTTTCCGGACACAAGACAGTCGATGTCCGGCGCCTTCCGGTCTAATCAATGACTTCTTTCTCCAAAGGACAACATCACAAAGCCCCCAAAACAGCAGGCAGCTGTCCGGGGGCTTTCCCAGTATTTAAATGAATTAATCCTTATCACATCCGCAGGAATCTCCGCGACGCATTCCCCCGAAATCTCCCGGAGGCGGCATGATCGGGCCGGACTCCATTCCGGGAACACGACAAAAATCGTCACGATCGCGCTCTCTGCGGTCGCAATCATCCATTCTTCTGCTCATATTTCTGTTTCGATTGCTCCGTTCACGTGGGCAGCAGGAACGATCATCGCAGTCATCTGAGGAATTCTTATTGCAACAGCAAAGCAATAACAGTAACCAAAGCCAGTTCATCGTTCATCACCTTTTTTACTTTGCTATATCATATGCATAAAAACCCGAATGGTTACGGTCGTTTTCTTCCCCTCTGATCCCGCCCGGGTACCTTCTTACCCAGCAATTCGATGCGGATTGCGCGAAATGCTGCCTCTTCTCCCTCATTTGCAAGAAGGCTCAGATAATGCAGTAATTTTGCTCTGGTCTTTTCATGAATCGGTGCCCTGTCCGTTCCTCTGTAGTAATAATTGAGTGGAGAACGATCGGTATAGGCGCTGCCTTCATACACTTTGCTGGCTGCAATGCGATCCATAATCATTTCCGCAATGTATTTGTCCGGCATGGGAACCGGAACCATGCATCCGCCTTGACCATCTTTCAGGGAATAATCAATCCAATACTCATAATGATGCTTATTGCGTCCTTTGTGGTGCAGCCAGGACTCGGAATATCCCTTTTCCTCCCGTTCCGCATTGTTCGGGCTTCGATTTCCCTGATAGTAGCGAACACCCACCAGGAACTCCGTTGGGCTAAACTTCGACAGGTCATGAAGCAATCCCTGTCTATAAAGTCCGACCCGAAAGCATCCCTTTGCCACCAGATATTTGTGATAACAGATTGTTTTTAAGTGCCTTGCCAGCATTTCAACTCTTCTTTCTGAGCTTTTTCTCTTTTTCTTTTTCGACCTTGCAGGGAACACTCTTTAATACCTTTATACTTCGAGCGGCAACAATGGTAGAGCTGGTCGATGATTCAAAATGCAGGCCGGCGGATAAATTTGACTCCGAAGTTCCCCTATCCTCCAGGGTATCCAGGACTATCTCCCAACACATTCCCTTCGGAAGTTTGGGCAACCCCAATTCATGGGGCTCCCAATGCATATTGATGGCGATATAGAGGAAATCATCCTCCGTCACGCGATCGATATGGGCGTACTTTCCGCAATACATAATGCCGATCTGCCGATCGAAGCCTGCAAGCGCCGGCTGCCAGGCATTCTCACCATGATAGGACAGGTCCGGATATCCGCATGCCGCATAATCCATCAGTCGCAACTGTTTCGCACCGTGTAGAATGGGATGCTCTCTGCGGAATTGTGTCAACCCGCACCAGAAATCATACAGTTCCCTGTTCTTCTCCAGGCAGCGCCAGTCCAGCCATGCAATCCCATTGTCCTGACAGTACGGATTATTGTTTCCCTTCTGGGAATTGCCGAACTCATCTCCCATAAATACCATCGGAGTGGATTGGGAAAGCAATAAAAGACACATTGCATTCTTGATCTGTCGAATACGCAGCTTCCGAATGTTCTTCTTTCTCGTCTCTCCCTCTTCTCCACAGTTCCAGCTGAAATTATAGTCGCTTCCGTCCCGATTCTCCTCACCGTTATCTTCATTATGTTTGCGGTCATAGGATACCAGATCATAGAGTGTAAAACCATTATAATTGGTCATATAATGAATTCGACCCATGCAATCCGGCTGAAAGCGCATCTGCGAAAGCATATCCGATAGTATGCCCTCATCTCCTTTTAGAAATTTCCGTGCTGCATAGAGAAAATCATCCTTGCATTCGGCAAGATTTCGTTCCGTTACCTCTGTTCCCTTCCCATAAATATGAGTTGTGTCAAAATGGTAATACCAGAGCTTCGTATCGCTGAGGGCCGGATCCGAGGCGATCAGATCAGCCGGAAGTGTCGCGCCCAGTAAGTGAAATCCGTCCACATGATATTCCGAAACCCAGAAACGCAGGATCACGGGTATCTCAAGCACATTGACATCCTCCGGAAAGTACATCTGCAAAATCAACTCCATTCCTTTTTGATGCAGAGCCTTCACCAGTTCTTTCATTTCCTTTGCCGCATTCGCTGACGCATATGCCGCCTTGGGGGCATAATAGAAGCCCTTACAATACCCCCAGTAGTTTAAGCGGGAAGGAGCACAACTTCCATCATCCGGCAACTCATCGAATTCATAAGCAGGCTGGAGTTCCAGTGTCGTAAAACCGCTTTGTTTCAAATAATCAATCTTTTCAATGATTCCCGAAAAGGTACCTTTCTTTCCGACCTTGGAGGAACTGTGTCTGGTAAATCCCCGCACATGCATGCAGTACACGATGCAGTCTTCATAGGAAAGCCCCGGTCTTTTATCCGATTCCCAGGTAAAATCCTCCGTCAGCGGAAACGCTGCAAGCACCTTTTCCTTGCAACGAGGTTTTCCGTACGGAAGTGTGCCGATGTATGCACCCGCCCGCTCATCACATACAATTTTCTCTTCCCTGTAAAACTGCCATGCAATCTCCGTATTCTTCAATCCATGCAGCTGTTTTGCACTCAAGAGCTTTGTATAGACTTTTCCCATGCGCTCCCCGGGCTGAAAAGGTATCTTTTCAAGACATCTTCCGCTCGCTCGTTCATACAGTAAAATCCCGCAATCCGGGGATTCGGATACAAAGGAAAAACGGATTCCGGAATCGGTTGTGGTAACGCCCAGGGGATATGGTGTCTGACTATCTGTTGAATTCATCGTATTCCCTCCGTTTTTCAGAATTTCTATCAAACAATTATCACAATTATTATAACCGCTTGTGATTTACCTTGCAATAGATTATAATGAGACAAAAGCTTATACGCGCAGCAACAGCGCAGAAATGAGGAAACCTATGTCGAATAACGAAAATTACGCGGATGAAGAAATGACGGTTGAACTGGAATTGGAAGACGGCACTCTCGTAAACTGTGCTGTTATCACAATTTTGGAAGTGGACAAAAAGGACTATATTGCCCTTCTTCCCATTGATGAAAACGGGGAGAATTCCGACGGAGAGGTTTGGTTCTACGGCTATCGCGAAAATCCCGACGATCCCAACGAGGAACCGGAGCTTGACTTCATCGAGGATGATGAGGAATACGAAAAGGTGGCAGATGCTTTCGATGAGTATCTGGACAACTGTGAGTTTGATGAACTTCTGGATGAATGATCGTTAAAACAATTCCTCAGAATCGTTTCTCATGCAGGAAAGGATTCAAAAATCTGGAGGGAAGCCCGGAATGCTCTATCGTTCCTTTTCGGTAGAACAGTTCCAGGCTTCCTTTTGCTCGTGTCATTGCAACATAGAAGATTCTTCTCTCCTCCTCAATTTGCTCCTCCGACAGCATTTTACCGTAAGGAAATACCCCCTCATTACAGTTTGGAATCCATACACGGTCAAATTCCAGTCCCTTCGAAGCATGTACTGTCATAAGTTCGACCACCGCTTTCTTCTCCCCGCACTCTTCCGGTATTGTCACCATCTTTCTTTGGTTGGCAAGATCCTTATCCATCTTTTCCATCGCTTTGTACCATTCTTCAAAATTGCCATATCTTTTTGCATCCAGTCGAAGTTCCTCCAGATTCCTTAGAATCTCCTTTCGTTGTTCTTCACTTTTTATGTTTTCCTCTAAATAATGCTCATAGCCAATCACCTTCAGGATAAAGTGGATGCCCAGTGCCGGGGACATTTGAGACAATTGCGCAAGATGTCGTTTCAGCCGTGTCATTTGATTCTGTACAACATCTCTTTTGTCGGGCTCCCCATATAACCGGTAAAATTCCAGGATTTGTTGAGGCGTCACAATTGGATTCTCACCCACCGCCTCCCTGTTAATCGAGCGGCATGGTCGATTCATGACCCGAAGGAAATCACTTCGTTCCCATATTCCGCTGGCCAGGCGATAATAACTTACAATATCTTTGACCGCAAAATGGTCGTAAGGATTTTGAAGTTTTTCCCTGCACCGATAGGGAATATGATTCTTTTCCAGAAGCATTGCAACGCGTCGAATCTCCAGATTGGTGCGAAAAAGCACAGCTGCTGTCCTAAGGACCGGGGCTTCAGTTTCTCCCGGATCCGACATCGGTGTCTCCTGCATCCATTTGCGAATTTCTTCCACGAGTTCACAGTATTGTTCTTCCCGCGTAGGAAATGCTTGAATTTTTATGCCTGAACCGCTCTCCGCACACCGGTAAGCTTTCAAATCCTTGAAAAAACGATTTTGATTTTCTCCGATCATTCTGAGGGAGGAATCCACAATCTGCGGGACACTGCGATAATTGACGTTTAAGACAATCTGATCTGCCTTCATTTCTTCCGCAAAATGAAACAGGCACTGAGGTCCGGATCCCCGAAATCCATAAATTGACTGATCGTCATCCCCTACCACAAACAGATTGTATGGTGGCCTGGAAAGCTTCTTTACCGCCGCATACTGTTGCGGGTTGATATCCTGAAACTCATCAATCAGGATATGGGAAAATCGATTTGCCCATGCCTCACAAACAGCAGTATCACTTTCGAAAAGCTGTCTGCAACGATACACCATATCATCGAAATCCAACAGCTTCTCCGCCTTGCAAATTCGGTTATAACGCTCAAAGAGCATCGGAAAATACCGGCCCCAGACAGGGCCTGCCACCAAAGCAGCTTTTTCAAGGTCTTCACTGTTTTTGTAAAGACTGAATGCCGAGAGCATGCGGGTCACATCGTCGGACAGTTCTTCCTCCAGCATATCGCGCTCTTCGTTTGTCATGGAATTGCGAATTTTGGACATAATCGGGTACAACAGGTTCTTTTTCCTGCTTTCCGTTAACAATTCATTCTTCTTAAATGGTTGGGATTGTCTCAGAATATGATAAAAGACAGAGTGAAAAGTTCCGAAATTGACGGGAATCATAGGACCGGATTGCTCGAAAAACCGCTTCTGCATAGCCAGTGCAGCCTCTTTTGTAAAGGTAATCACCAAAATTTTCTCCGGGGGAACCCTTAAGACATCAAGGAGGTATCGGATTCTTCTGGTGATAACATGGGTTTTGCCGGAACCCGGGCCCGCCAATATCAAAAGCGGGCCCTCGTTATGCGACACAGCCTTTCGCTGCGGTTCGTTCAAGCCTTCCAGAATTACCTCTCTCGGGGAAAGTGATCTATATTCCGGCATTCTCAAGCAATTCGATGCCTTTGCGGATACGAGCAAGCGTCTCCTCCTTACCGAGCACTTCCATGATCTCGGTGGCTCCTGCGGGAGTCATCTGCTTGCCGGAGACCGCGGTTCGAATCGGCCACATCACGTAACCGTTCTTTACCCCTTTCTCCTCCACGTATTTTACAAGAGTCTGATACAGCCCGTCATTACTGTAATCCTCCTGTGCTTCAAGAATCAGAAGAAGATCCTTCAAAACCGCCAGAGAGCTCTCGGAATCGGTCTTCATTTTCTTGTGTGTATACATTGCCACGTCATACTCCGGCATTTTTTCGAAGAAATCAACATGCTCCGCAATGTCGGGAAAAACCTCGATACGGGTCTTTACCATAGCTGCAATTTTTCGAAGATCCAGAGGTTTTGTAATCACCTTCTTAAGATAAGGTTCAGCCATCTCATAGAATTTCTCAAAATCCATTGCCTTCAGATACTCACCGTTCATCCAGCGAAGCTTCACAATATCAAATACCGCAGGTGATTTGCTGATTCTGTGGTAATCAAATTCGCGGATCAGCTCTTCCAGGCTGAAAATCTCGCGATTGTCCTCGGGCGACCAACCAAGAAGCGCAATGTAGTTGACAATCGCCTCGGTCACAAAGCCCTGCTCCAAAAGATCCTCGAAGGAAGAATGCCCGCACCGCTTGGAAAGTTTTTTGTGATTCTCATCGGTGATTAGGGGCAGATGGATATATACGGGGCTCTCCCATCCGAATGCATCGTACAACCGCTGATATTTGGGGGAGGAAGAAAGATACTCATTTCCTCTTACCACATGTGTAATCTCCATGGTATGATCGTCCACAACATTGGCAAAATTGTAGGTTGGATAGCCGTCGGATTTGATCAATATCATATCATCCAGCTCTGCATTCTCCACCGTAATATCCCCGTAAAGCTCATCGTGGAATGTGGTGGAACCCTCGTTCGGAATGTTTTGGCGAATGACAAAGTGCTTTCCGGCGGCAAGATTTGCTTCCACCTCTTCCTTGGAGAGGGACAGACAATGTTTGTCATAAATACTGATCTCTTTGCCGTCCACTACTTCGGTTTTTAAGGTTGCAAGGCGCTCCTTATCACAGAAACAGTAATATGCTTCCCCCTTCTTTACAAGCTCCTTGGCATATTTCATATAGATGCCGGTCTTCATACGCTCACTTTGAACATAGGGACCGTGGCCGCCGTCCTTATCCGGGCCTTCATCATGTATAAGACCGGTTTTTTCAAGGGTGCGGTAAATGATCTGTGTTGCTCCCTCCACAAGTCTCTCCTGATCCGTATCCTCGATACGAAGCATAAAATCACCGCCGTCATGCTTGGCGATCAAAAACTCATAGAGTCCGGTGCGCAGATTGCCCACGTGCATTTTACCGGTGGGGCTGGGCGCATACCTTGTTCTGATCTTCATCCTCTTCTACTCCCTTCTGTGTCTGTCACATCTTAAATGTTGACAGGATTCCATGAAGTATCCCGTCTTTTCGAATATTTCATCAGTATAGCACATGGCAATGGGAAAGTCTATAATGTTTCCATTTCATCCGGTACTTTCTTCTCGGCAGATTCCTGAAACCGGGCAACCTCCTTCGCTGCCTGCTTGATTGCAATATTGGTCCCGGCACCCGCGATACACCCGCCCGGGCAAGCCATTCCCTCAATCAGACAGCCGTTCATGCGCCCTGCCTTTGCAAGGGTAAGTACTTTCCTGCAGTCAGCCAAGCCCTCCGCATGCTCAATACGCACTTCGGTTCCGGGATAATAGGTTTTAATGCAGCTTGCGATTGCACTCGCAACTCCTCCCGCAACACCGTATCCTCGACCCGCACCCGTTGCATCCTGCATGGTATCCATCGCCTCAATTTCCTCTAACAGAATCCCCTTTGCCTCAAACATGCCGGTTAATTCCTCGAAGGTGATGACAAAATCGACGTCCGACCTGACGCTTTTGCGACTTGCCTCCAGCTTTTGGAGGCACAGGGTCCGATAAACACCACGGATGCTTCCGGGTGTTCCTTTTTGATCAACCGTGCCGTTGCAACCATGGGCGTCAGCTCATTGCTGATCTTATCAATGGTTTCCGGAAAGAAATGTTTTGCCATCACAGACCAGGACGGACAACAGCTGGTAAGTGCAAATGCCTGTTTTCCGCCGGCAACCTCTTTTACGTAATGCTCCGCTTCCGCCATACAGCCCATATCTGCACCGATCGCCGTTTCATAGACATCCGCAAAGCCAAGCTGTTTCAGGGCTGTCTTAAATTTCTCAGGTGTCACAAGCGGTCCGAATTGCCCCACGAAAGCGGGCGCCACCTGCGCAATGATTTTTCTTCCTGACTGCATAGCCCGGATCAATTGGAAAATCTGAGATTTATCCGCAATGGCTCCGAAGGGACAGCTTACCATACACATACCGCAGGATACACACAGTTCATTATCGATACAGGCACGCCCGAATTTGTCGGACTTTATCGCACCGATTCCGCAAGCGGACTTACACGGCCGCTCCTTATGGCAAATTGCGTCATAGGGGCACACTGTTTTGCATTTTCCGCATCGGATGCATTTTTCCTGATCGATCACGGATTTTCCATTGACAAAACGGATCGCGTCCCTGGGACAAACCTCCTGACAGGGATGTGCCAGACATCCCATGCAGGAATTCGTCACTTCGTAGCGATTCTCAGGGCAGGCATTGCAGGCAGATGGAATGACCTGCATAAGCGGGGGTTCATAATACTTTTCATCAATATTGCTCTCTTCGATCCCCTCCGTGAGGTGCCCCGGCCTGTCACGATTCTCCGGGCGCAGACTCATCCCCATCGCCAGTCGGATACGCTCACGGATAATCGCCCGATCACGGTAAACGCTCTCCCAATACTGGGACTCTTCATAATCCACAATCTTGTAGGGAAGTGCTTCACAATCATCTTTCAAATTCCTGGATTCATAAGCTAAATTCGCAACCTCTTTAAATACGCGGCGTCTTCTTTGCCGCACAGGGGTATCGATTCCTCTCATACTCATAGTCGTTTCCATTCCGCAGATGCCACAAACAAACCGTGTGTAAAGCATCGCATCTGCCGGATGCCACACACGCAGTCCTCAATTGGCTTGATATTTTTTTAACACATCATCATTTAATCACAAAACGGGACGGAAAGCAAGCAGTATCTTCTCATGCCTTATGAAATGTGGAGATGTCCATATCCGCAACCAATTTCTTCACTTCGGAAATGGTTGTCGGCAGTTTTTCGCGAATCAGGTCCAATACCATAATCGTATTCAGACAAAACTGGGCTGTGAAATTGGTCGTAATCCATTCAATCTCCGAAAGTTTTTCGTGATTTCCGCAGTTTTGCGTAATCTGCGGGGTAAATCCCTCTATTCGTTCTTCGTGGATCAGGGTGTGCAGGAGAATACGCCAGGTACGCATTGCAAGGACATCGTCCTGATAATACTTTGCACCGTAGGCTCCCATGGCAGCCGCCATAAAGGGCAGAGAAAACTCGCGATCTCCGACAAGGCCCTTCGATTCCCTTTGTTGTTCCTCTTTCGGCAGATAATAAAACCGTCCGTAATCGGCAATCATCTTTCGGAATTCCTCATCCTCCAGAAGCTCCGCCAGTTCCATCCAGACGGAAGGTGCCCCCATACAGATCTGTAAATGGGTACCCCCTGTCGTGCGTTCTCCGATATAGCGCAGATGGCAGGACGCGGGATCAAACTCAAAGTCCGGACCGGATACAAGCTGTAAGGGTGCCTTTTTGATGTCACGCAGTCCCACCAGTATCTTGTCACGGTATCGGACATCACAGAATCGCTCCCATTCGGTCATCCAGTTGGAACATAGAGATGACCAGTCGGGACCGCTACGCGCATGGGACGGATATACCATTTTGTCCTTCTCATAGAAATCACCGAGAGGATCCCGGTTATAAAAACTGATTTCATTGTCCTTCAATTCTTCAAAGATATCCTCCAGCCGCCGATCACCGGTCAGGTAATAGTAATACCGATGATGTGCCGCCATGGCGATACGCGCCTCTTTACAGGGACATCCCCAATGACGCACATTGTGTCTTGATCCCAGCCCCTTGTATTTGCCCATGTGATAGACATCCACTTCACTGGCATGGCGGGACAGTTTCTCCGCCAGGCGGAACACATCCTCCCTTCCGGTGCGCATAAAGTACAGCCAGAGCCAGAGCGTCGGAACCAGTTCCGTATTGTCCCAGGCATAACCACCGATATCATAACGCCACTGATGACGAATACTGTCGTAGGTATGCATGAAGTCTCCGTAGTCAAACATTCCATACCATCCGCGCTGTTCTACCTCATTTTTGTAAAATAAGAAGGCTCCCTCCAGCTGCTCCTCCAGCCATCTTAGCGTTTCCGTCTCATAAGAGGGAAGAGACCAGATTCCGAAGGCCTGCTTTTCGTGATAAAACTCCGGATCCGCCACAAAGAGTGTGGTGTCATTTTCTGTTTCCGCAAATTGTACAAGTGTGTCATCATCCGGAATCATCCGGGGCATAAAGGTGATAGTGCACTCATTGGTACAGGCGATTCCATCTGCAGAAGCTCCCTTATAATCATAGCCCTCATAACAAACCTGATTGTATCCGCGGTTTGCATAATGGCGAAAGTCCATCACCGGAGCCGATGGGGACCAGAACCAGACCTTACAGTTCACCCGGTCAGAGGACAGACCGCTAATCGTATATCCGGAAGGGTATTTCTGCCAGAAGTCACGGATACTCACCAGACAACTTCCTGCCTCACTTCCGAAGGACAGTCCTCCCACACTTCGCTGTCCGTGCAGTGCATTGATATAGCAGCAATTGGCATCCGCCAGTTTTTTACGTACCGCAAAGTGGGTGGCACTGTCCTGGCAGATATCATAGGTATCCCAGTACGGTGTATCCTTCAAAATCTGCTCTGCTATCCTGTCTTGATCCCCCGATAAAGTAAGACATTCTCCCGCCATTTGTCTCTCATAAAGGCCTGCCGGAACTCTGGGTCTCCAGCTGATAAACGGAACCACAGCCTCGTGAAATACCCCGTTGTCCCCCGCAAACTTCAAATGGCGGTTGTAAAGTTTTCCCGCAACGGGAGTTTGAAAGGAGATCCCGATCCCCTTTAAAAAGTCTTGATCCTCGTCACCGTCATAGAGGAACGTATGCATGAAATGAAGCCGTGGATCATTGAAATTTACACGCATTCGAAGAATGAAGGGAAACTTTTCGTCCCCCCTGCGATCCGTGTGAATACCGGAAAACTTCAAAATCGCCTGCAGATTACCGGATTCTTCAATTTCTATTGTATCAATTCTTCCCTGGTACTTTCGCTCTATCTTAGCAGGATTATCTTCCACTGTCACAGGATTTTCCAACAAAAGTTCCAAAGTTGCATGCAAAGCGCATTCTTTTCCGTCATAGTTAATATTTTCAAACAGGTAATTACTTCTCTTGGACACCACAATTTCCAGCTTCCCGCCGCAAATCCGATATTCTTTCTCCGTTTCCGTTATTCGAATGCCTGATTCCGGGTTTTTTTCCCCGCAGTCCATAAGCGGCTCTCGTGGCAGAACCTCTATTTTCTCTCCGAGCAAGGTGCTGTCCGCAGTATGTGCAGTCCATTTTACGCTTCCGTCCGGCCAATATGCCGTCACTCTGCTCTGCAGTGGAACTACTTCACCATTTTCATTACGGCAGATATATTCCGTATCCTTACGGCATTCTCCCTTGTCCCACAGACATCCCCAGGTAGTGTATCCATTTGCTTTTCCTTTGGTCAGTTTATGTAGTCTCATATTAACCCTCATTTCTGAGCAACTTTGTTGCGAAGATGCGACGAGAAATCCGCGCATTCAGTTTCTCGTCTGCAATCCTTAGTTTTCCACATCCTTAGAAATACTCTTGTATCCTTCCATCCAAAACAAACTGTCTTCGCCGGTACATTGACAATCCGTTATCAGATGAAAACCTGCCAACTGCAATACAGCCTTCGTTTGTTCCTTTTCATAAACCCATCCGCCGTTTTTTACATGCCATACAGGTCGAATATCTTCCCCGTAGCCGGATAAGACAATCAAGCGTATGCAGTCCGTTGTAAAAACTTCATCAAAATAGATCTTCTGACCGAACAAATTGTTCTTCATGATTCCCTTGCTCAAAGTCTTCCATGAAACTTCTTTCTCCTCCAAAGCAGACTCCGATGAACTCGTCTCAACTACACCTTCAATACAAAATTCTCGTATACATCCTTCAAACATTCGATCCTTTTGCACAGGCAGTAAATACAGTCCTTTTATTGCAACATATTCTGACAGATGGATTTCCAAAGTAATCGGATATTGAATTTGTTCATAACGAAATGTCAAATTCGGATTGGGGTCCGCCAGATTGTCATGGGGAAACACCACTCCGTTTTGATCCGTGACTCTCTGAATGAGTTTTTGGGTAAAGAGCATCGGAAACAGATGTTTTTCAATGGCCTCATAAGGTACTTCCGGATTTGTTTTATGCACACAATTGCGCGCATAACAAAAAACTGCCTGTCGAAAAGCATTTTGTTGTGGCAGGGAATCCGGCGTTGTGTCCAGGCAGATACCGGAAAGAATCAGATGGCCTTTCCCTACCTTTGCCTCTGCAAGCAGGCACAAGGGAAGATTACGATTCCAATCGTCAATAACCCGGACAATCGGTTGCAACTGCTTCGGCATATCATCCATACAAAAAGCACGCGAATATTTCAAGATTTCTTCCCATTGCCAACCACCATCCGCAAAAGTCGGAAAACGATCAAATACTGGATGGTCTCTGTCACAGATCACTCCCAGGGAGCGGCACCAGGAAGGATTCATCTGCGCATTCCAGAATACATTTTTCATGCTTACCGCAGGACAATCATAATCCAAATCGGACAGATAGGGACTGAATACTACAGTCTTTCCGGCATTCAATGCCTTCTTAACTTCTGACCAATCACGCGTATATAAAAAACTTTCCTCCTCTGTCAAAACATCTTTCATTGCAGATGCAAAGACATGTAACATCCAATGATTTCGGACCTCACCTATTGAAACCTCCAGTCTGCACAGCGTATTCCGAGAAAGGAACGAAAGCTCTATTCGCAATGTACAAACTTTCGTGTTTTCTCCTGCCGGTATCTTTTCACAAGGTTCGTTTCCTGCATCCAACAACAGTCCGGACATGGCATCTGTAAGTTTCCATTCAAGCACCGCATTCTGAATGGTTCTTGCTCCATAATGACACACCACTATCGGAATTGTGACAATATCCGTATTCTTCCACACATAGGAAGATAGTTCCGTACAGATTACCGTGTCCCCGCAAAACTCTTGAAACTCGTCCGGTGTAACATATCCCTTGTTGTCCCAAAACGGATCGAGAATTCCCACATTGGCGGTTCCCTGTCCCAGGTAATCATGCAGATCAAGTAATTCAAATCCATACAGATGTCTCGTGCGAAAGTTGGCCTCAATATCCTCCTTATAGAGCCGCACCTGATTGCGTCCGGAACAAAACACAAATTCCTTATTGTTCTCCAGGACACCGCTATTTCTTGCGCTTTCCCGGAAGATCTCGTAGTTTCCGGGTTGCAGTACTCCCGCAAATTTACCGATCACTCCATAATCCGGATAAGAACACCATTGTCCCAGTTCATGACAGATCACCGGAAGTTTAGAGTTTTCAAGAGAAGAATCATAGTTTCTGCCTTTCCAACCTTCTGAATTTCGAATGGTTCCTCCCGGAAGCGGTCCGTATGCTGATCGGTGAAAGTACAAATAATCCGTCCCTGTTGTCTCCGACGGAGCGGTATCATAAAACCAACCGGATTGTGCCGTATAGAGTCTTCTGCCCTCATATCCCAAAGACCGATCTGTTTCTCTCGCATACATTACCCACTCCCGTAATATGGAATACCATTTCCCGCCGGGTTCATTGGAAGGGGAGAACAATACAAAAGAGGGATGATGTCCGAATGCTCTTAGTATCCTTACCGTCTCACTTTTCAGGATTTCATACATTTCTGTTTCATCCTCAAAATAATTCCACATACCGCATTCCGGCTGGAGAAAGATATCTGCACGGTCTGCTGCAGCAAAGGCAGCCTCTGGCGGACAATAAGAATGAAACCGAATAAAATTAATACCGAAAGATTTTACGGTATTCATGAGATCGTTCCACCACTCATCGGCGGTGTTCGGATACCCGGTGATGGGATAATCTCCTCCAAAATGAGTTCCCCGAAAGTAAACTACCTGTCCGTCTGACAGAAATTTACCATTGGATACACCCATTTTCCGAGCATGTTTCGTAGCATATTCCTTTTTCTTTTCTTCCAGGTCATTCCATTCCCTGCCGCTTAAAAGCACCATTTTACCGACGATACCATTCCATGTTGCTCCCAGTGCATCCGAAACACCATGTCCGTCCGGTCGATAAGGGTAAATCATTCGGTTATCAACCTCTATAGCGATTGTATGCTCTCCTGCAGACAAATCTCCGAGCCTGTGGACATGAGGGGTACACAGGGATGTCTCCTGCCCACATTCTTTTCCGTCCACAAACACAGAGGTTTTCCAGCGGGTCACTTCCAGAAAGAGTACACAATCCTGCATATCTTTATCCAAAACAATCTTCTTGCTATAAAACGCACGTCCCAGATAATGCGTTGCGGGCTGGGCCAGAAAAGGAACTTTTATCCCGCTTTCCTGAGCATAAGTGTATTCATCCCGCTCATACCAAAAGGGATTATACAGGCTACTGACCCACGGTGTCTTTTTTTCAACCGGATAACCGAAACCATATTGTTGCAGGCTTCCAGGAAGTGAAATCTTACCGGATAGCTTTACCGCTCTGCAATCCGGTCCGTAATCAGAATTTTCTTCCAATGTGACAGCCCACTCTCCTGCGAGAGAAATCGCCATAGCCTCTCCTTTCCTACAATAGACTGTAAACCTTTAGATTTCCGTACTCACCGATGAGCGGCGCCATTTGCCGGAAACCGATTCTTCCGCCTCTAAGAAAAGGACCATATGTTTTTCCATCGTCTTCAAAGCGAAAAATTTCAAGTTCATCACAGAAAAACAGATTGAGTGCGCCTTTTTTGATTACGGTCATCTTATAGGGTCTTTTCACCTCATCCGCATCCGGAATGGGATCAGCCCCCTGAGTAACCAGGTGAAAGCCATAACTTTTTCTCAGGTTACAGGTATGAAAACTCCGCTCCTCCTCCCATTTTCTTCTGAAATATGAGACATGAAACGCATTGATATCGCCATGATGATACTGATCGTATTCTCCGGTCCGTCTTTGGAGAGACGGATCAAACAGATCCTTACCGTTTTGACCGGTTGCGGCGTAAAAAAGTATGCAAAGACCGGGTTCACGGATCGGCTGAAACTCCCATTCGATCATAATATTATCCGGGAATACCTCCGGACACCAGAATACGTAATTGGATTTTTGACCAAGGTTTTCGTCCATCGCATTCTCCAGGCGCATGCGTCCCCCGGGAAAGCTCACCTTCGCACTTCCCTCCAATACAAATCCTTCCACATCCTTTTCGGAACAAAGTCCATTTTCATAGATCAGTTGGTCCACCTTAACACCATATCGTTCTTCTAAATTCATGTATTATTTTCCCTCCCGTCAAGCTCTTTCCACAGGAAAAGCCGGCAGATATTCTACCAGCTTTTTATAAATGTTTCGATGTAGTTATCCAGGCATTTCTTAATCACTGCAATTGCTTCTTCACGATCTCCCTTTTCATTGACGGCAGTTGTCTTGTTCTCCAGGGACTTATAAATTGTGAAAAAGTGCTCCATCTCTTCCACCACATGGGGAGGCAGTTCGGAAATATCCCGATAGCAGTTATAGTTGGGATCGTTAAAAGGAACCGCAATGATCTTCTCATCATTCTTACCGCCGTCCAGCATGGAGATAACACCAATGGGATAAGCCCTTACAAGTGTCATCGGTTGGATGGATTCCGAGCACAGGAGAAGCACATCCAGCGGGTCTCCGTCATCCCCGTAGGTCCGGGGAATAAATCCATAGTTTGCGGGATAATGGGTGGAAGTATGCAGAATACGGTCCAATATCAAGAGACCGGTCTCCTTATCCAACTCATATTTGTTCTTACTTCCTTTCGAGATCTCGATCACACATATGAAATCCGTCGGTGTTACCCGATGCGTACTCATCGTATGCCAGATACTTCCGTTTACCTCTTTCATAATCGCCCTCCCTGAGTTTCTATCCTCGAATCTGTCCATTGCCGCGTATTGTATATTTATAGGACGTAAGCTCTCTTAAGCCCATCGGACCTCTCGCGTGTAATTTCTGCGTACTGATTCCGATCTCCGCGCCGAATCCGAACTCGAAACCGTCTGTGAATCTTGTGGACGCATTCACATATACACAAGCCGCATCCACCTCGTTTAAAAAACGTTCTGCAGTATCCGGGTTATTGGTCACAATGCATTCCGAATGCTTCGTGTTGTAACGGTTAATATGTGCAATGGCTTCCTCCACACTCTCCACCGTCTTCATGGAAATGATATAATCCAGATATTCTTTTCCATAGTCTTCCTCGGTTGCCGCTGTGCAGTCGGGAAGAATTTCACGGATCTGTTCGTCCCCACGCATTTCCACATTCCGGGAGCGAAGCTTCTCAGCCAATTTCGGTAAAAACACCTCCCGGATATCCCTGTGTATCACCAGCGATTCACAGGCATTGCACACGCCGATCCTCTGTGTTTTGGCATTGTAAATGATATCCACTGCCATCGCAAGATCCGCATCCTTATCCACATAGACATGACAGTTGCCTGTTCCGGTCTCGATGACCGGAACCGTACTGTTTTCCACTACGTTTCGGATCAGTCCCGCACCGCCTCTCGGAATCAGCACATCCACATATTGATTGAGACGCATAAACTGTGCCGTCACCGCCCGATCCCTATCCTCAATCAACTGAATTGCATCCTCCGGCAAATCACACAAAGAGAGTGCTCTGCGCAGTATCTTCGTAATAGCGATATTGGAATGTAGCGCATCACTCCCCCCCTTTAGGATGACTGCGTTACCGGTTTTAAAACAGAGTCCGAAAGCATCGGCTGTCACATTCGGTCGGGATTCGTAGATGATTCCGATAACACCCAGCGGGACTCTTCTTTTCTCGATTTTTAAGCCGTTGGGACGCTCAAAGCTTTCCATCACCTCACCGATGCAATCCGGAAGCTCTGCGACCTGCGTAAGTCCCTCCGCCATGGCATCGATTCTATCCTCGGTAAGTCGGAGGCGATCAAGCAATCCCGCATGCATACCGTTTTGTTCTCCCAGTGCTATATCCTCGGCGTTGGCTGCAAGAATTTCCTTTCGCCCAAGCCGGAGCTGTTCGGCAGCGTATCGAAGCAGCTTATCCTTTTGTTCGCTGCTTAATTTTTGAAGAATATACTTGGCTTGAACCGCCTTCTGACCCATCTGCTCTAAATCTGTCATTTTCCACGTCACCTCACACTAAAATCACTTGATATGGTCGAATATCAAACTCCTCTGCCGGAATTATGTCCACCTGTTGACAGCAGTGCCCGATTGCTATGCTTCTTGTCCAAAGCCCCTGTTTATCCCGAAGGAACCGGTCATAGAAGCCTTTCCCGTAACCGATTCGATTGCGGTAGGGGTCGAAAGCAACTCCCGGCATAAGCAAAAGCGTGTGCTGCAATTCCTCGTTTTCATCCCCAGGATACTCATATTTTTCACAATCACCCGAAGGCTCCGGTATTCCCTTATAGCCTTCCTGTAATCCGTATAGAGATGTGATTCTATAAAACACCATCTCTTCTCCCTCAACTTTTGGGACAAACACCTTTTTTCCCAGTCGCAATGCCTCGTTAACGATATCCTTCGTATCGATTTCCGAGCCGTAGCTTAGAAAGCATAACAGGATGTCCGAACGATAAAACCATTGGTGGCCGCACAGTTTCTCGGTGATTAGTACCTTTGCCCGGTATAATTGCTCTTCGGAAAGAGTATTACGCGCAGAAAGAACTGCTTTTCGAATCTGTTTTTTTAAAATATTGGGGTCATCGTTTTTTTCCATACTTTTCACCGAGATTCACAATTGTGCCGTCCGGCTGTTCAATATTGATGTTGTCGAGTTGTGCCCGCAAATTACCGCGGACACTCTCGATATACTCCCTGCGAAGTCTTGCCTGTTCTTCCTTCTCCTTGGCTGTAAGACCTTCCTTCTGGGATTTGTGATACAATTCATTGATCCGCGCAATGCGCTGTTCCATTGTCATATTCATTCTCCCGGACAGCAATTATAGTCACTGTCTATTCTTTGGATATCACTTATGTAAATTCTCAACAAAGCCTGGCAGATCAAAGGCTTCGTCCCTTTTGGCCACAAAGAGTGTGCCCTCATTCTCGCCATCTAAAATCCGATGCAATACACCCAGATCTTTGCTGTTTGCAATAATCATATCCACGTCACAGCTGGTGGCAATCTTAGCGGCAACCAGTTTGGTATTCATTCCACCGGTTCCCACATTACTGCCGGTTGAAGGTTTGCCCATCTGCATCAGTTCTTCTGTCAGTTCATCCACCTGCTCGATGAATTTCGCTTCCGGGTTTTTTCTGGGGTCATCCGTGTAAAGTCCGTCGATATCGGACAAAAGAATCAAGAGATCAGCCTCTGTCAATGCAGCCACAATGGCGGACAGGGTATCATTGTCCCCGATTTCGATCTCGTAGGTAGCTACCGTATCATTTTCATTGACTATCGGAATAACTCCCATGCGAAGAAGCTCAAAGAAAGTATTTCTCGCATTGTAGCGGTTCAAATCATCCACTATGGTATTCTTCGTCATCAAAATCTGTGCGGCTATCTGATTGTATTCCGCAAAAAGCTTCTGATAAGTCATCATAAGTCTTGCCTGTCCGATAGCAGCGCAAGCCTGCTTCTCCGCCATCGCCGCCTCCGGCTTCTTATCGTTAGAGGGCTTGAGATTCACTGCTTTTCGCCCCGCCGCAATGGCTCCGGATGTGACAAGAATGACTTCTTTTCCCTGATTACGGATATCACACAATTCACGTACCAGCTTTTCCAGACGAATATAATCCATATCACCTGTTTTCGCATGCTGCAGGGATGATGAGCCGATCTTTACAACGATGCGTTGTTTCTCTTTGATCATTTCTCGAAGCGTACTCATGATTTCTTATCCTCACTCTATTCTTCCTTCAATTCGCTCTTGATTATACACAACTTTTCAGTCCTTGGCAATATGCCGGTTTTCTTTCGAAAAAGGCGCATATTCCGATGCGATTGCCTCCGCAACACGCATACCGTCCATTGCTGCGGATGTGATTCCTCCGGCATAGCCGGCTCCCTCACCACAGGGGTAAAGTCCACGCACTTCGGATTGCAACGTTTCATCCCGGATGATTCGAACGGGGGAGGAAGTTCGGCTCTCTACCGCCGCAAGAATCGTATCTTCCTCGTCAAAACCGGGAATCTGCCGCGCAAAGACTTCCATGCCTTCCAGAAATGCCCGCTCACATTCCTCCGGAAGGATTCCCGCCAGAGAAGTCCATCGATAATTACCCTTGCAAGCCGGTTGCAGTACAGAAGCCTGCTCTTTTGTACTCTCGTCTTCATCTCCCGTTCCCAAAACTTCTTTTCTGAAAGCTCCGTACCGCTGCAGCGGGATGTTTCCTGTCCCCCGCCGATAGGCTTTCTCTTCCAGTTTTCTTTGGAACATAACGCCGGCAAGCGGTGTATCGTTTTGGTAGTCATCAGGTGTGACCGAAACAATAATTGCACTGTTGGCATTTTCTCCGTCACGCCCGCTGTAGCTCATTCCGTTTACTGCAAGGCGGTTTTCCTCGGAGGAAGCATTGACCACATATCCACCTGGACACATACAGAAGGAATACACCCCACGGCCACAGGAAGTCTTTGCTGTTACCTTGTAAGGTGCCGCACCGAGGACTGACCCATCCTCCGTGCCGTATTGTGCCTGATTGATCCTGCGCTGCAGGTGCTGTACCCGAAATCCCACGGCAAAGGACTTCGCTTCCATGGGAACCTTTCGCTCCAACAGCATCTCAAAGGTATCTCTCGCACTGTGTCCGCAGGCAAGTACCACCTGTTCACATTCGATTCTGTACTGCTTATTTACGATTACTGCCTGTACCTTACGCTGTTCATCCAACTCCAGAGCTGTGACGCAGCTTTCGAATCGGATTTCTCCGCCGAGGCGAAGGATTTCTTCTCTCATATTGCGGACCACTCCGCACAACACGTCGGTCCCAATGTGAGGTTTCGCATCATACAAAATGGACTCCTCGGCTCCGAACTTCACGAAGGTCTCCAAAACCGCCCGGTTTCGTCCTTCCTTCTCCTTCACAAGTGTATTTAACTTCCCGTCCGAGAATGTACCGGCTCCGCCTTCTCCAAACTGTACATTCGAGGTCGGATCCAGTATTCCTTTCTGCCAGAACCGCTCCACATCCTGTTGTCTTTCCTCCACACATTTTCCGCGCTCCAACAACAATGGGCAATAGCCGTGCAGCGCCAGATAATAGGCACAGAACAAACCAGCCGGTCCGCTGCCGATAATCACCGTCGGATGCTTCTGGCTTTTGCTGCCCGACGCCGGAAAACGGTATTGTTGTGGTATCATACGCTCAACATTCCGATTCCCCCTCAGCTTTTTTAAGACCTTCTCTTCCTGCTCCACCTTGACATCCACTGTATAAATGCAGAAAACATCCGGCTTTTTGCGGGCATCTATGGATTGTCTTACCAGTTCAAAAGTCACGATTTCCTGTTCTCTAAGGCGCAGTATATCCGCTATTTTTTTCTTCAACTCATCCCGGCTGTGCCCGGGTCTCAATTTCACCTGACTGATTCGCAGCATAGTTTATCTCTCCGTATCTGTAACAGCTCTTCCGGCAATGATTCCGCTGCACCATGCCCAGTGCAGATTGTAACCGCCACACCGGCCATCCACATCCAGCATCTCTCCGATCAGGTATACTCCCTGCATTTTCCCGGATTCAAAGGTGTCACTTATCTCCTCAAGACGAACTCCTCCGGCGGTAACCTGTGCACTCTCATAGGAATTGCTGCCGATGATATGTACTCGCCACTCTTTGCAATACGAAAAGACCCTGGAGAGTGCCTCCCTGGAAGTATTATCCGCAGCATCCGTCGCCTTCAACCCTGCCAGCTTAATAAACAAGAGCATCAGCTTCTTATTCAAAATGCCGGTGAAATATTCCTCCAGTGTTCTTCCCCGCAGAAGAATACTTCTTGACATCATGATCCGCTCCCACTCCTCCCGGGACAGATCCGGGAGCAGATCAATCACCGCTTCCACGCGCTCTTTTTCGCGAAGGAGATAATTAACGTTACGACTCAATTGAAATACCGGAATTCCGGATATTCCCTGCTGTGTCAACTGTAATTCGCCGCGTTCACAAAGATTCGCTCCGCCACTGCGGATCGTTATCATTGCTTCGGTACGCACACCTGCAACCGCTTTGAAATACTCCTCCTCGCATTGCAGCTGCACAAGGGCGGGAACGGTGGGGGCGATTGAGTGTCCGATTTGTTTCGCAAGCTTAAAACCACTCCCGTCCGACCCGGTTTTCGGGGCCGCTTTTCCACCGCAGGCAAGAATCACCTTGTCAAAAAGGTAACTTCTATCTGCACTTTCTATTCGTATCCCGCCGTTTTCTTTCCGAATATACCGAATCTTACATTCCGTTACGATTTCCACTCCCAGCTCTTTTACGCCGAATCGCAGCACATCTAAAACAGAGGAAGCCTGCTCACTGAGCGGATACAAATAGCCGTTCTTCTCCTTAATCAACAGCCCGAGTTCCCGGAAAAAGTCAATTACATCCGTCGTAGAAATCGCATTCAGCCAGCTCTCCATACGTTTGGGATACGAAGTGTAATAATCCTGCACCGAGAGGTTCCGATTGCCCAGATTGCATTTTCCGTTTCCGGTCGAAAGGATCTTCCGTCCAAGCCGTTCTCCGCCTTCCAGAATCGTGACCTCCGCCCCGCGTCTCACAGCCGTGATTGCTGCGGCCATTCCGGCAGCTCCTCCTCCGACGACTCCGATTTTGATTCTTCTGTTCATATTGTTACTCCACTTTCTATTCTGATGCTAGGAAGAATATGCCTCCAAAAAATTGTACAGACTCTCTTCATTCTCAATCCACATCAGCTGAATGATTTCCAGTTGCAGACTCTCCGGCAGATCCGCCATGGATATTCCGGTATAGATATAAATGGTGCTCTTGTCCTCAAGATAAACGACAACCTCATTGTTCAACGCACCAAGATAGAAGTTGGAACTGGGCTGAACGTATTGATAGTTCATCTGTACGACAACACGTTCCCGTGAAAAGGACAGTACCTCAAGACTTACAAAGCCTCTCTCCAACTCGGCAAGCGGAGGAGCCATCTCATAGACTTTCATACTTTCCACAAATTTCTCACGATCCATTCCAAAATATTTCCCCGGGAGTTTTCCGCTCATCTCAACCTCCGTGTTGCGCAGAATATCAACCTCCCTGACAACATACTCGGTATCTGCACAGAGTGTTTCCGAATCCGTGGATACCGTACGGGCTTCTGTATCATACCAGCCATAACCATCCGCTGTCAATTCCTCATAAAAAGCACTTTCCTGCATGGAATCCTGTTGTGTCTTTTCTTCCGAAATGCCCAAATTTGTGGAGGGATCCACAGTTTCTTCCGGCAGACCTGTTCGCTGCGATACTTGACTTCCCCACTCACCCGAGGGATAAAAAAATTCATGGCATTTCAATCCACCAAAAAATCCGATTCCTAAAAGTAATACCGGCAACACAAAAAATAAACTGATACCTCTGACAATTCTCATAACACACCTCACTGCTTTCAGTATCAGTCAATTTTTGTAAATTATTCAATTTGTCAATAAATACGAAGAAGCTGCCCCAATTTACGAATCAGGCTGCCACAGGGAACCGATTTCAGATCCTGTTCTCGAAAGCATCCCGTAAAAAGCAATAGGATCCAAAATATCAGAAAGGCTGCCACAAAACAGATAAGTAGCGTTACCACCACACCAAGATGCGGTGCAAGAGCTTTTCCGAGAAACAGATCCGCAAGCCCCACCACTGCAGCCGCAATTGCCGGTAGCAAAACGCAGTGCAGCCAGTCCACACCGGAACCGATCTGCATAAACACAAATGCTCCGAGCACGACACAACAAATACCCGCTCCGACAACAAGAGCATCCACGAGAGATAATATCCCCAGTTTTCCACCGTTTAGCATTGGAATCAGAGCAATCAAATAGGCGATATTGCCGGTCACATATCCGATCATAACAAGCAATCTCTTTCCGGTCGCACTCAAAACTCCGGAAAAATAGAAAATCAAAACCCGGAACAAAACAACCGCAGAACCATATTGCATACACTGAGTCAGGATTCTTGCATGCTCCGTTCCCCCCAGCAATTCGGCACTCTGTGCTGCCGTAACAGCCAGAAAGACGGTCATGAACAATGCATATACAATTCCGGACTGAAATCCGGTCTGTACTCCGTTTCTGGCATAACGCATCTCCTCTCTGCGAATACCTGCGGAAGTCCTTACACACACCGGTATCATCAGTACACAGACAAGCACCGCAGGCAAGCCGGCAGCAATTAAAAATCCGCCATAGAACACTCCGTAGCTGACCGAAGAGTGGGTCTGCAAATAGCGAAGGTATAGTACCATGCCCAGCCAGATCGGTAATCTTTCCAGGAAAAGCGTCAGACTTTGAAGCCCGGCATGACTGTAATAGATTCCGATACTGCTGGTCATATTCTCCGTTGCCCGCATACCGCCCTCAACAGACTCTTTTTTTCTGCTTTGGCGATTACCGAAATATAGAAGGATCATAAACAGAAGAACCAATAATTCTGTCAGGGTAATTGCAATTGCAAATCCGATTCCTGCATATTGATACCGAACCTCTTCCAGTATCAGCAATGCACCGGCCTTTTCTCCGTAACGATACAGTGCACTGCAAAAAAGGACACAAAATCCCCCTTGAAAAACTCTCCGCATGATTCCCGCAATCACAGAGGCCAGCTGGATGCCCTCACCGACAAAAGATCCCTCCAGCGCAGCAGACAAATTGCGCAGGAAAAGAGCAGGGGCCAGAATCCAAAAAGCAGCAGCCGCATGCGGAATACCAAACACCTTCCCTGCAAAGAAACCGCCAACTCCGGCAAAAAGAATACTTCCCAAAAGTCCGGTTACTCCCTGCAGAAAAATAATATTCTTACCGATAATCGCTGCATTTTTATACTGTCCCTTTGCCCTGCGACTTCGCAAAATCCTTCCCAGGGCGTCGGTGGAGGACTTTCCGGTCACGGTCCAAATCAACTGCATTGTCTCATAAGCAGCCGCAATATAGACAACACTCTCAAAACCCACAATTTTTACAAGCAGAAACAGGATGACAAATCCCATTCCGTCTGCCAGAAGTCCAATCTGTCTTCTTTTGATTTCTTTCTGATTCATAGAAATATCCTCATCGTGAATCGATCAATTGTTTTCTCTGGTAATGCCGAGATCGTTTAAAACCGCCTCCTGTTTTTCTTCCATGAGCAGACGTTCCCTCTCTTCCATATGATCGTAACCGCACAGATGGAACATACTGTGCGCCACAAGGAAGGCAAATTCCCGTTTCTGGCTGTGACCGTATTCCCGGGCCTGTTCCCGCACTCTGTCAACACTTATTATGATATCGCCCAGAATCAGTTCTCCGGTATCGGGATCCAGACAATCAGCCTCATTTTCAGGCCGAAGCTCAAATCTGCCCGGTTCGGCAAACTCCATATTCGGGAACGATAAAACATCCGTCTCCCGATCAATCTGACGATAATCGCGATTGAACTCTCGAATTCCCGCATTGTCCGTAAGCAGAACATTGATCTGTGTATCAAAGGGACATTTCTCTGCCTTTAATACCGCCTCACAAACGCGTTGTACAACTTCCTCGATATCAAATTCAAATTCCACACCGGTTTCATTTTCAACGTAAAAAGTCATAATACAGCTTTTCCTCCCGGAATGTTTTTTGTATAATCCGTAGTTCATTCAAAGTCAGGTCACTGTGATCAAAGGTTCCGTTCTTTTGAATCTGTTCAAAAACAGCCCCGATAACCTGGTCACAATCCGGTTGTTTATCCGGAGTCTTTGCAATCAGATATAACATTGTGCTGATAACCATATCCGAGAGAATTAAAACGGCCGTCTCACGTCTTTTGACCGGCTTCGTCTTATAGGTAGCATACTCTTGTAAAATCTCTTTCGCTCTGGGCGGGAAATCAAGTGTTTCGCAAACCTCATTCAGATCACCGATACGATGATAATACCCGGCACATTTTAATGCCTCCACATCCATGTTTAATTTACCGGCAATCCTTTCACAGAAATAGGTTGTGTGGATGCAACGGAAATATTCTCCCCGTGATGTTTTGCGCATCTGCACCAAAACAGGATTCTCCGTATCGTTAAGCTCCTGATACTTCATATGATAACGATAGAGTACCCTTCCCGAATAGATCTTCAGCAAAGTCATCATGAGAAGCCCGGTGACAATCAAATTGACAAGGGGAATCACAAAGGATTCCATTCCAATCTTCTCGTTGGCCGTAAGAATCACGTTCGCCGTCTCCAGAAGAAGGAGACACAACAAAGACAGTAAAAGCGGTGCTGCTATCTTCCATTCCTGTTCCGGTTTTCCGAACAGTATCACTGCAAATACACCACTCACAAAATACAACAAAAATATACTGCCGGCAGAACCGGTCACAAGAGTTGACAGCATCAGCAGCGATGATGCAGCCACGATTCCCACAATGCGGTCTGAGAACAGCGCCAGCATCACAAACACAACCGGATAGGGCCATCCGCCAACCGGCAGAAACACACTGCACAAAACAAATAAAATGCCTGCTATATAGCTCGTCCAAAAACGGAACAAATGCTCTGCATTGTCGCAATCCAACTGATCGGTCAGGAATTCTCTTCGAAGTACGAACCCCGTTACCGCTGTACCGATCAATGCCATACAGGCATCTCTTACAGCTACAACCATATTTGCCCCATTTTGCCAGAAGGACAGGCCAAACACAGCTGCACAGGAAAGCAGCAGAACAAAGATCTCAAATCCCAGATATTTCCAGGTTAATGAAGCTCTATTTTCTTCCATTACCGGCTTTCCTTTCGGTTCGCTTCCCGCTTCTTTGCTTCTCGCGGGCTTCATAAGTATCATATGCCTTGACAATTTTCTGCACCAGAGGGTGTCTCACAACATCCCTGCTTGTAAGATTGCAGAACGCAATATCATCAATTTTATCCAAAACACGTACCGCAACATCCAGACCGGAAACGGTTCCGGAAGGGAGATCCTTCTGAGAGGAGTCACCGGTCACGATCACTTTCGAACCGAAGCCGATACGCGTCAAAAACATTTTCATCTGAGCAGGAGTCGTATTCTGTGCCTCATCCAGAATGATATAGGCATTGTCCAGCGTACGTCCCCGCATATACGCAAGCGGCGCCACCTCGATCAGTCCCTTTTCCATGTTGCGCGCAAAACTCTCCGCCCCCATGATTTGATACAATGCATCGTAGAGCGGTCGAAGGTAGGGATCTACTTTGCTCTGCAGATCCCCGGGTAAAAAGCCCAGTTTCTCTCCTGCTTCAATAGCCGGTCTTGTCAAAATAATACGGCTGACCTCTTCATTCTTAAAGGCTGTAATTGCCATCGCCATGGCAAGATAGGTCTTGCCGGTTCCGGCCGGTCCCAGTCCGAATACAATCATATTCTTTCGGATGGCATCCACATAATTCTTCTGTCCCAGGGTCTTCGGCTTAATCGGTTTTCCGTTTATTGTATGGCAGATACAATCGGAATCAATCTCCGAAATCACTTCCTCGTTATCCTCTTTCCCCATCTCAATTGCATAATCCACATTCTGTTCCTCGATTTCATTTCCGCGTTCGGATAGTATTGTAAGCTGCTTGATCACCTTTTCAACCTGAATGACATCATCCTCTTCGCCGGTGATTGTCACTGAGCCGTTTCTGTCCACAACAGTTACGTTAAAATCCCGTTCCAGTTTTTTGATATAGGCATCCTGCCGTCCGAAAATATTCTGCATCACTTCGGAGGACATCTCCATCTTGTGCACTGTCTGCATAAATTCTGTCACTGCGGAGCTTCTTCCGCCTCTCCCACATTCTCTTCCGGAATCTCCGTCAGGATTCCGATCCGTTCCCTGACACAAAGATTGCAATCCAAAATCCACTTTGTGCCATCATGTTCTATTTTAACATCTTTTTCAATAATTTGTACCCCTTTTTCCACTAAAGTTTCAAGAAAAAGTGTCAGATTGTCCGAAAGAATCCCCTTTGCCTCTTCCATTGTGTGATAATGCTGCGTATTCTGGTATTCCCGATGGGTTATTTCCCCAAAATAAAGCGGTATTTTAAGTAACTCAAACACCTCCGGACGGGTTTCCCGAACCACACTGTCATATACCGCAAACGGTGAATCTGCCGGAAGCTTAAGCTGTCTGCTTCCAAAGCGAATATAGGCTTCCTTCCTGATTCTTCCCGTGTAATCCTTTTGGAGGTATGATTTCTTCAACTCATCATGAAATGACCGCGTATGCTCTGCCACAATATCCGCATCCGCTTTCACCGATAGGTATTCCCGTACCGTCGCGTCCTCATTCATGACCGGGATTTTCCCCTCCACAAGGACAGTTCCCCTTTCCACGCTATCTCCGATCTTCACTTTCGGAACACCCTCTCGAACAATCATGGACACAATTGTTCCGTCAAAATCAGCGGATAGATTTCCCGCTTCGCCGTCCTGTACACGTTCATAGTCCGGCATATCATTTTCCTTTATCTGAATCACCAGCCGGGTCCCCTCCAGTTTGGCCGAGGTCCAGGTGACAATCGGATACTGTCTTCGAATCTGTTTCTCCAAAGATTCAATATCAAGACTACTTTTGCGCATTCCGCGATAAATCTCATTTTCCTCCAGAAAAGCAAACAGTTGATCCTTCGTCACACAAAGATTACCCTCCGCCCGTATATCCCAGACAAAAAAGGATGAGACAATCCAGAATCCGATTGCCAGGATCATCCCGAAAAGGAAACACTTTCTGGCAAGCATTTTGGGAACAAAAAAGGGCAGCCCGCACCGTTTCAGTACCGCTACCCTTGTCCCTGTCTTACGGACGATGGATTTTATCTGTCGGAATTCCTTAAGGCCGATACACATTGTATATTCCTGACCGCACTTATTGACATCCCACAAAAGAATTCCCTTGTTGCTGCACAAATTCATAAACCGCTCCGGTGCAAAACCGGTCAGTCTGATCATCACATATCCGCGCAATAAATAAAAGAATCGAAGCATATACACCGCCTATAAATATTTAACGCAACGAATCAAACCACTGATTTTCATATCCTCGTTGGTATAATAGTCAATGGCAAGTCCCTCGCCCTCCAGACATACCCGGCAGGTCTTCGACTGTAAAAGAATGGATGTATCGGTATACTCCAGAATCCCCCGATAATTTTCGATCCATGCTTCACGATCCCCGGTAAGAGAAATGCAAATTGCTCCCGCACAGATATCTCTCGGCAAATGAAAGCGATCCACGATTTTTTCAGCAGAACTGCTCACCGATTTCTTCTTCATAACATCGCCTGCAATGACATTTACTACACTATATGCGGTTTTGCTCCATTCAGAAGCAAATTTATTATGCTCTGATGATTCCTTTGATAAACGGTTCTTTCACAGGTTCCTCCTCCGTGATCTGACAGGCTTCAAGAAAACGCTTCTTTGCCTGTTGGAAACGCTCCTCATCATTTGCATGCATGACAGCAAGCACATCCCCCGGTTTCACATGATCCCCAACTTTCTTGTTCAGGACAAGTCCTACCGACAGATCAATTTCACTCTCCTTTGTCTCCCTTCCGCCACCGAGTATGAGGGAACAGATCCCAACCTCATCACATATGATTTTGGACAGATAACCACCCCTATCGGCACAAATGTTTTCCACAATTGCAGCCTTTGGCAATTTCTCCGGCTCAAAGACATAAGATGCATCTCCTCCCTGTGCTGCAACAAACTCAGCAAACTTATGGAGCGCAGAACCGTCCTCAATGGTTCTTACTAACTTTTCTCTTGCCTCCTCTTCGCTTTCGGCCTTTCCTCCGGCAATCAACATCTGAGCGCCAATCGTCAAGCACAATTCCTCAAAATCCTTCGGCCCGTTTCCCCGCAGGGTCTCAATTGCCTCTTTGACCTCCAACGCATTTCCGACAGCCCTTCCGAGAGGTTGATCCATATCGGAGACAACAGCTATCGTCTTACGTCCGGCATCGGTTCCGATTCGGACCATCTCCCGTGCAAGCGCAAAGGCGTCCTCCGTTGTCTTCATAAACGCACCGCTCCCGGTCTTGACATCCAGAACAATTGCATCTGCACCGGCAGCCAGTTTTTTACTCATGATGGAGCTGGCAATCAGGGACATGTTATCAACGGTAGCAGTCACATCCCGAAGAGCATACAGTTTTTTGTCCGCAGGCGCAAGATCAGCTGTCTGTCCCATGATCGCAATTCCGATCGTATTCACATTCTCGATGAATTTTGTTGTGGAAATGGAAGTTGTAAATCCCGGAAAGCTTTCCAGCTTATCAATCGTACCCCCGGTATGTCCCAGACCTCTTCCGCTCATTTTAGCGACCGGAATACCACAAGCAGCAACCATCGGAGTCAAGGCAAGAGAAGTTTTATCACCAACCCCTCCGGTGCTGTGCTTATCCACTTTGATTCCATGTATTGCAGACAAGTCCAGTTGGTCCCCGCTTCTTGCCATGGCCATGGTAAGTGCGAGCGTTTCCTCCCTTTGCATCTTCTGAAAATAGATTGCCATCATCAATGCGGAAACCTGATAATCCGGGATTTCTCCATTGGTATACCCCTGAATAAACCAATTGATTTCCTCCTCAGTCAGGGTCTGTCCGTTTCTCTTTTTCATGATAATATCATACATCCGCATATTACGTGCCCTCCTGTACCAAATCGATTGGTCGATGCTACTTTGAGTATAACGCACGCGCACTTCCATTGACAAGCTCTATCCCTCTTTACCGATAAAAAAAGTCGCCGAAAGCTCCAGCCAGTTTGCCCGAAACCACTGCATGATCTGCCAGTAACCGGCTCCGCGAAGCCCGAATTCTTCTATCAGATCAAATTTTCTCTGCAGACTGCGCACATCCTCAAACCATACTTCATGCTCCACACCGGTATAGAAATCAAAGTAGTTAAAGAAAGGGCTTTGTGAAACCTCATCAAATTTGATGGATGCACCCTGTTCAACCGCTATGCGTACCGCTTCGATGTTGCCAATGGTGGTAGCAGCGGTAACGCCTCTCTCAAAGGGAAGGGGCCAGTCATACCCGTAATTGGGTATCCCCAGAAGGATCTTCCCTGGAGGAATTTCCGTTATCGCATATTCCACCACCCGCCTCACCTGATGAATGGGTGCCACTGCCATTGGCGGGCCATACGTATAGCCCCACTCATAGGTCATGATTAGAACATAATCCACCGCTGCGCCCAATGCAGCGTAATCCTTGCCTTCGTACAATAACCCCTTTTGATCTGCGCTTGTCTTGGGAGCCAGAGCAACGCTTGTTGTATAACCGTATGCTCCCATCTGTAATGAGACTTCCACCACAAATTCTGTAAAAGCATCCCTGTCCTCGGCCAAAATGTATTCAAAATCAATATCGATTCCCTGATAGCCTTTCTTCTGCATAACTTCGATCAGATTCCGGATCAGATTGGTACGATTGGTCTCATTGTTGACAACGGAACTGATCAGATTGTTGTTAAACCTTCCGTCAGGGCCAAAAGGAGTGAGTGTCAGAATCGGCCTTGTGCCATATTGCAGTGCAAGTGCAATCAGACGTTCATCATCCCATATCGGAGGTATCAGATCCCCGTTTCCCGTAAAACCATAGGAAAAAATCGGAAGTTCTGTAAGAAAAGGGAGCGTCTGCTCCAGCACCCAGGTACTGATAAAGGGATATGCATAGCCGGCGACCTGAACGGAACGACTCGCTTCTCTTATCTCTTCTTGTACAAAAAGAGCCTGCCCAATGGCAAGCTCATAGGGATATGGTATTTGGTTGTCATAGGTAAGTGCGGAAACGGAAACTCTCAATTCCTGTGCAATACTGTCCACGGTATCACCTGCTTTTACTACATAGATCATGCTTCTACCGACCGGAAAATGTGTTTGCAATTATATATGTCGTTTCCTGTTCCTACATGCTCACAGAATCTGTTTACAGATATCTTTCAGACAGCACTTCTCACAATATGGCTTTGTCCTTGCTGTACAGACTGCTCTACCGTGCTCTACCAGTCGATGACAAAAACTGTTTCCCTCCTCGGGAGGTATGATCTTCCACAATGCTTTCTCAACTTTGGCAGGCTCCTTGATTCCATCCACCAGGCCCATTCGGTTGGTGAGCCGGATGCAATGCGTATCCGTGACAATGGCCGGTTTGCCGAACACATCCCCCATAATCAGATTCGCACTCTTTCTGCCCACACCGGGAAGCTTTAACAAGGTATCAAAATCATCCGGCACCTTACCATCAAACTCGTCCCGCAACATTTTCATACAGGCGCTGATGTCCCGTGCCTTACTCTTTCCAAGGCCACAGGGATGGACCAGGCGCTCAATCTCTTCTACCGGTGCATCTGCCAGGGAACAAACATCGGGAAACTGTTCGTACAGCTTTTCCACCACCACATTGACACGCGCATCGGTGCACTGTGCAGCCAGCCGAACGCTGACCAAAAGTTTCCATGCCTGATCATATTCCAGAGTACAATCCGCATCCGGGTATTCCGCCTTTAAACGCTGAATAATTTCCAGCGCCCGTTGTTTTTTCGTCATAGTAATCCTCATTCCGCAGACGCCATAAAGCCGTTTATTCCTTGCCCTGTATCGTCATTTGTGATAGGGTTCCCCGTTGATAATCCGAAAGCTTCGGTAGATCTGTTCACTCAGAATAACGCGCATCAGTTGATGCGGAAATGTCATCCTTGAAAAACTCAAGTGAAAATCTGACCGTTTGGTCACGGAATCATGGAGGCCAAGGGAACCTCCGATCACAAACGTGATATCACTTTTCCCGCAAAGCGCTGCTTGATTGATCCAATCCGCAAGTTCTACACTGTCCAACATCCTGCCGGAAATTTCCAGAGTACAAACATACGTGTCCTCCCGCAGCCTTGACAGAATACGGGCAGCTTCCTTTTCCCGAATTTTGTCCTCCTGGGTCTCACAGGCTCTGTCCGGTGTCTGCTCATCCTGCACTTCAATGATCTCAAATTTGCAATAGCGAGACAGCCTTTTGGCATACTCGTCCAGTGCGTCCCGATAAAATTTTTCTTTGATTTTTCCCACACAGACAATTGATATTCTCATAAAGCTACCGATCTCTATGCTTCACTGTCGTGGGACTCAAAGACACTGTCGTAGACATAGTTGTCAATAAAGCTCTCCAAAAACGACTGATCCAGATTCATGAACTGGTGATTAAGTCTCTCCTTCAGCAGCGCAAATCTCCTGAAATAGAGCACCTCCTCCGATATTCCCTGGGTTCCGCCCAGCTGAGCGTCCAATTCCTCTTTTTTCAAATTGTCGCGGCACCATTCCTGCATGGTGGCACGCAGTGAGTTTTCGGATTCTGCTCTTCCAGCAAAGATCCTTGCATTTTTCATCGATACCACGCCCATTACCACGAAAAGCAAAAACATCGCCGACATCACGCCATAAAACAGATAGGCACTGCCGGGACGGAACGGAATCACACCCATCATACAAAGTACGACAACAACCAGCCCTAATATGCCAAGCGTCAACAGCATCCAGCCGGAAGAGCGGTTATTTTCCGCCTTATCCGAATTGCTCTCATAGAGGCCGTAGGAAGATGGATTCTTCGCTGTGGTCTGCCGCCTTACCCCATTGGCAGAGAACTTATCAACAACGATCCCATCCTCCTTCTCATCTTCCGGCTCTGATCCGTTTTGCATCGCTTCTTCGTAGGCCTGTTGCTGCTTCCTGGCAAGCTGAATCATGAACGCTTTCGTCATCTTTTCCACCTGCTCCCGGTCCGGCTTCGGCACTTTGAGTTCATACACTCCGTCTTGCTTGCTGAACTCAATGATGGACTTCGTGTATTGATGATACTCCAGAAATCCCTGCAGCCCCTTCAATTGTTCCTCCTCACCAAAGGTGATGGGAACGTACTCAACGGACATGTCATCCTCCACCAGTTCCATTCCGCAATCCGCACAGACGCGGATTCCCTTGCGATATTCATTTTTGCATTTCGGACACCAAGGCATACCCCAATACCTCCTCTTTTTCCGCCTCCGAGAATGGCGCTTTATCCTTTATTTGCTCAAATACTCGTCAATACCCTTTGCAGCAGCTTTCCCGGCACCCATTGCAAGAATTACGGTCGCAGCGCCGGTCACGGCATCTCCGCCGGCATATACTCCCTCTTTGGTTGTAGCGCCGTTTGCTTCATCTGCGATAATGCACTTCCACCGATTGGTCTCAAGACCCTCTGTGGTAGAGGAAATCAAAGGATTGGGCGACGTTCCGAGGGACATGATAACGGTATCAAGTTCCATAACAAATTCGGATCCGGGAATCTCCACCGGCTTACGTCTTCCGGATTCATCCGGCTCTCCCAGTTCCATGCGAATGCACTTCATACCGGTGACCCAGCCCTTTTCATCTGCCAGTATTTCGGTGGGGTTGGTTAACAGATCAAAAATGATGCCCTCTTCCTTTGCATGATGCACCTCTTCCACTCTGGCAGGAAGCTCTTCTTCGCTTCTTCTGTAGACAATATGAACTTCTGCACCCAATCGAAGGGCAGTTCTTGCCGCATCCATGGCAACGTTTCCTCCGCCTACCACCGCTACCTTATGGCCGCGCATGATCGGTGTTGTGGAATTTTCGTCAAATGCCTTCATCAAATTGCTTCTGGTCAAATACTCATTCGCAGAAAAGACACCGTTGGAATTCTCTCCGGGAATGCCCATGAACTTGGGAAGTCCTGCACCGGATCCGATAAATACCGCACTGAATCCTTCTGCCTTCATCAGTTCGTCGATCGTTGTTGACTTACCGATCACGACATTGGTTTCGATCTTTACACCCAGGGCTTTCACATTCTCGATTTCTTTCGCAACAACCGCCTGTTTGGGAAGACGAAACTCTGGAATTCCGTAAACCAGAACACCGCCTGCCTCATGCAGTGCCTCAAAAATGGTCACATCATAGCCCATCTTGGCAAGATCCCCGGCGCAGGTAAGACCAGCGGGGCCGGAACCGATTACGGCAACCTTCTTGCCCTTCTTCTCAACCGTCGCCGTAGGCTTAATCCCATTTTCCCTTGCCCAGTCAGCAACAAAGCGCTCCAGCTTACCGATTGAGATGGCTTCCCCTTTAATTCCGCGAATGCATTTGCCTTCACACTGGCTTTCCTGAGGACATACACGTCCGCATACCGCAGGAAGTGCACTGGACTCACTGATGATCTGGTAAGCGGCTGCAATGTCACCTTCCTTCACTTTCTCAATAAAACCCGGAATATCGATGGAAACAGGACAGCCTTTCACGCACTGTGCATTCTTACAATTGATACAGCGGGAAGCCTCCGCACAGGCTTCCTCCACATTGTAGCCGAGACACACCTCCTCAAAATTGGCAGCGCGCTCTACCGGATCCTGCTCTCTGACAGGAATTTTCTTTAAAACATCCATTTTTTATTCTCCTTATCCTCGTAATCGTTCTTAACAGGCTCCGCAGCCTCCGTGATGAGTGTCACCTTCCTCAAGGGCCAGCAACGCACGACCTTCTGCTGTCTTATAAATCTGTTGACGGCGCATCGCTTCGTCAAAATTAACTGCATGGCCGTCAAACTCCGGTCCGTCAACACATGCAAATTTCACTTTCCCACCGACGGTCACACGGCATGCTCCGCACATTCCGGTCCCGTCAACCATAATCGGATTTAAGCTTACAACAGTGGGAATATTCAGGTCCCTGGTGAGCAGGCACACGAACTTCATCATGATCATCGGTCCGATGGCAATGCACACATCGTATTTCTTGCCCTCCTCGACCAGATCCTTCAGCGTCTGGGTTACCATTCCGCTTCGTCCGTAGGAGCCGTCATCCGTAGTCACATAGAGATTACCTGCAACCGCTTCCATCTCTTTCTCAAGGATCAGGAGCTCCTTCGTCTTGCTGCCGACAATAACATCACAGTCAACGCCCTGTTCATGCAGCCACTTTACCTGTGGATAAACAGGTGCGGCTCCGACACCACCTGCGACAAAGAGAATTTTTTTCTTTTTCAGTTCCTCATTGCTCTCCTTCACAAGCTCAGAGGGACATCCAAGCGGCCCCACAAAGTCATGGAAGGAATCTCCTTCGTTTAACCGGGCCATGATCCTGGTACCGGCACCTACCGTCTGGAAAACAATGGTAATCGTACCCTTCTCGCGATCATAGTCACAGATAGTCAAAGGAATTCTCTCGCTCTGTTCATCCGTTCTGACAATGACAAATTGTCCGGGCTGACAGGTCTTAGCAACCCTTTTTGCCTCTACCTCCATCAGAAAAATGTTGGTAGTCAGCTCTCTCTTCTTCACGATCTTATACATAACTCACCTCTTCTGCCCGTCCTGCGGGCACTCCTCCTATCATTCTCTGTGTATTCACAGTTACACATTCATTCCTGTACAACCGGTTCCAGTTTTGTAAGCGCATAACCATCCGAATCAATCTGCACTTTGAACAATTCGCCCGTGTAGGCATTGGCTGCATAATAACTTCCGGTCTTTGTAACGCTGCCGGCCGGATCACATATTCCCTCGGAGAGAATATAGAAATCATCTACTTCACTGATATTCGTGACATATTGGTACATGTACACATAACGGAAACCGGACTCGTCGTAATGGCCTTCTTCATCCAGCGTTTTCCCACTCTCAAACGCATATTTCGCCAGATCTTTTTCTGCCTGTGAGGGTCGATATTTCGTATTCATAACAAAATGATACGTTCTCTCCACCACATCGCTGTAACGACCATCGAGATACGCGATAAAGCGATAGGTATGTCTTCCCAATGCCAGAGGAAGCTCCCCCATATACTGCGTAGAATGAATATCCGGTTCATCCCCGTCAATTGTGTAAAAGATTTCCGCTCCGTCATCGCCGATAACTTCCACCCAGATCGGGAAAAAATAATCTCCGCTCACCGCGTTTACAGAAGGTTCCGGAAGTTTCTCGATCTCAATATGGTAATTCTTCGTAACCACATCACTGGCAATTCCGTATTCACTTACAAAATAGGCACTGATTGTATAATCACCGCTATCCAGAATAATGGGTGCTGTATACACATCACTGTCCGTATCCGGTTTGCTGCCGTCCATCGTATAGTAAATCACACCCGAACCGGGGGTTGACAGTTTCAGCGCCTGAAGTTCTGTATAATAACCCTCTTCCACACTGAAGGAAGGATTGTTTACGAGATAATTCTGATACTTTATTTTGATATTGTCATGCAGGCAACCATTCAACAGTTCATTGATTGATTGATAGTCTTTCCGATCGCGATAGATACCGATCAGCTGACTGTATGCACTGTCAATCTGTTCTTCGTTTGCATTCGGGTCATTGATGATTGCTCGAAGCAGGTACTCGAGCTCAACCTTATTCTCCTTGAGACGGTACACCTCCAGCATTTCGAATTCAATATCCAGAACACAAGCATCCGGAAGTTCCAATGCTCTTCCATAGTATGTAAGAGCTTCATCAAACCGTTCCCGCGCGACGCACTCGCGAGCCTTTGAGAGTTGGTAATCCTCCGAATTATAGCGAATAAAAAATACTGCTGCAACGCTTCCTGCCAGTATAAGAACCAACAGACAGATCACACACACAACGACTCTGACGCTTTTTCGAAAAACCGGCACGCGATCCTTCTTTTGTTCCTGTCCGGTCTTATACTCACCGGCTTCATTCCCCCCCAGCTCTTCTTTGATTCCCTGGAGTGTCTCCTCAAGACTGAACTCTACCTCAGGCTCAAAGTCGGGAACAATATGGATATCTTCCCCGCATCGTTCACAATACAGAGAATTCTCAGGCATCTGCTCACCGCAGTTTGGACATTTCATCATACAAATCCTCTACAAATCGGTTAACTCCTGCTCGATGATCAACCAATTGACACCGACTCAACACAATTGTGCATAAGCATAGCGATCGTCATTGGACCTACTCCGCCGGGGACCGGTGTGATCGCGCTGCACAAAGGTTCCACCGTTTCAAAATCCACATCACCACAGAGTTTGTTCTGCTCATTTCTATGAATTCCGACGTCGATTACAACAGCTCCTTTTTTCACATACTCAGCGGTAATGAATTTCGGCTTTCCGATTGCCACCACAAGGATGTCCGCACGCTTTGTTACCGCCTTCAGATCTTTAGTACGACTGTGCGTCACCGTAACGGTTCCGTTTTCGCGAAGCAAAAGCAGTGCCATGGGTTTGCCCACAATATTGCTTCGTCCCACGACTACACATTCTTTCCCTTCTATCGCAATACCGGAACGCTTCAAAAGCTGGATGATACCGGCCGGAGTGCAGGATACAAATCCGGGCTGACCGATACAGAGTGCGCCCACATTCTGCGGATGAAAACCATCCACATCCTTTCGGGGATCAATTGCCCGAATGACGGCATCTTCATCGATCCCGGCAGGCAACGGCAGCTGAACCAGAATTCCGTTTACATCGGACCGTCCGTTTAACTCTTCGATCAAATCCAGAAGTTTAGCCTGAGTGGTCTCTTCCGGCAGCTCATAGCTCAGGGATTTGATTCCGATATATTCACAGGCCTTCTTTTTATTTCCCACATAAACCGTGGAGGCCGGATCGGTACCCACCTGAATAACAGCAAGACACACCGTAATCCCCTGCGTTTTCAATTCTGCGACACGCGCCTTACACTCTTCTTTGATCTGTGCAGATATGGTTTTCCCATCAATTATTTTTGCCATGTTTTTCCTCCCATCGAATATCAAAACAAACCGGTAATCAAGCCTTCATCATTCACATCGATTCCATAAGCCGCGGGAGTTTTTGATAAACCGGGCATGGTGACCACCGTTCCGGTCAATGCGACAACAAATCCTGCTCCGGCAGAAACATACACTTCCCGTACCAGCATCTCAAATCCCACGGGTCTTCCCAAAAGTGAAGGATCGTCCGAAAGGGAATACTGGTTCTTTGCCATGCAGACAGGCAGCTTTCCAAAGCCCATTTTGGTAAGCTTCTCCAATTGCTTCTCGGCTGCGGGCGCAAAGTTGACACTGCCCGCACCATAAATCTCGGAAGCAATCCGGTTGATCTTTTCCTTCAGAGGAAGATCATCTTCGTAGAGAAGGGCAAAATGACTCTCCTTTGTTTCAATCGTTTCGATCACCTTCTCTGCCAGAGCGATACCGCCTTCGCCTCCCTTTTCCCAGACCTCGGACAGGGCAAACTCACAGCCCCGTTCCTCACAGAAGCTTTGCACAAATGCGATCTCTGCCTCCGTATCGCTGACAAAGGCATTCAGTGTCACTACGATGGGCACACCGTACTTTTGAAGATTCTCAATATGTTTTTCCAGATTGACGATTCCCTTCTGAAGGGCTTCCAGATTCTCCGTATTCAGGTTTTCCTTCTTGACTCCGCCGTTGTACTTCAATGCGCGGACGGTAGCAACCAGAACAACCGCATCCGGCTTTAATCCCGCCATGCGACACTTGATATCAAAGAACTTCTCCGCGCCCAAATCTGCGCCGAAACCTGCCTCCGTAATGCAATAATCCGCCATCTTCAGCGCCATCTTGGTAGCCCTGACAGAATTACATCCATGTGCAATATTGGCAAACGGTCCGCCGTGAACCAGTGCAGGAGTATGTTCCAGCGTCTGAATCAGATTGGGCTTTAAGGCATCCTTAAGCAATGCCGCCATAGCTCCGACTGCCTTCAGATCTCCTGCCGTCACAGGATCTCCGGCATAATTGTACGCCACAATAATTCTGGAGAGTCTTTCCTTTAAGTCGTGCATGTCATCTGCAAGGCACAAAACCGCCATGATCTCACTTGCAACGGTGATGACAAAATGATCCTCCCGCACAAATCCATCCATTTTATTGCCGAGGCCAACCACAATATTGCGCAGAACACGATCATTCATATCCAGGCATCTCTTCCATACGATCTGCCTGGTATCAATCCCCAGCTCATTCCCCTGTTGAATGTGATTGTCCAAAAGTGCCGCCAGCAGATTATTGGCGGATGTGATTGCATGAAAATCTCCCGTAAAATGAAGATTCAAATCCTCCATGGGTACCACCTGAGCCATACCGCCGCCGGCAGCACCGCCCTTGATTCCAAAGCAAGGGCCCAGAGAGGGCTCACGCAGTGCAATGATCGCTTTTTTCCCGAGCTTATCAAACGCCTGTCCCAGACCTACCGTCGTAGTAGTCTTTCCCTCTCCCGCCGGTGTGGGATTAATTGCGGTTACCAATATCAGCTTACCGTCGGGATTGCTCTCCAGTTTTCGCATATACTCGTCAGAAATTTTTGCCTTGTATTTACCGTACAATTCCAACTCGTCCGCATCGATTCCGAGTTTACCGGCTACTTCCGTGATGGGCGAAAGGACTGCTTCCTGTGCAATTTCAATGTCTGTTTTCATGTTAATCTCCATTCCGCAGACGCTTATGCGTCGGAGGAATCGCGAGACGAATTTCCGATTCGTCTCTGCGATATAGGCTACTTTGTGGCGCCTGCGGCACAAATAGCCGTGTTAAAATATGTTATCAGGCATATTTTTCACACTAGCCTCAACAAATCAAATGGATTTTTCCAGGGAATCTGTCAGATCTCTTCCAAGAGCTGTTCAAACTGTTCCATGGACATCAGTACGCGTCTGGGTTTTGTGCCCTCTTCTTCGCCGACCACTCCGTATTCACAGAGCTGATCCATAATCCTCGCCGCTCTGTTAAAGCCGATCTTCAAAAGTCGCTGCAATGCTCCTATCGAGGCTTTATCTTTATCAATGATAAAGCGACCTGCCTCCTCAAAATACTCATCCCGTCCGTTCGATGAACCGCTGCCGCTCCCGGAACCGCCGGCGGTGGAACCGGAACCGATGTTACGGATTTTTTCCTCTACGTCTTCCGCATAGACATTACCGAGTGACTGATTCTTCAGGAAATCTACAACATCCGAAACTTCCTTATCCGACACAAAAGCTCCCTGGATACGGGCGGGCTTGGAATACCCCTGAGGATAGAACAGCATATCCCCTTTCCCGAGAAGCTTTTCAGCCCCCACCATATCCAGAATGGTTCTGGAATCGACGCCGCTGGAGACGGCAAATGCCACACGGCTGGGCATATTTGCTTTGATCAGACCGGTAATGACATCCACACTGGGGCGCTGGGTTGCAATCACCAGATGGATCCCGCAGGCTCTTGCCAGCTGTGCCAGACGACAGATGGATTCCTCAACCTCACCGGGGCTGACCATCATTAGGTCTGCAAGCTCGTCCACAATAATCACAATCTGAGGCAGCTTTGCAGGTACGTTCTCTTCACCGTTTTCGCGCATGGTCTCCAGTTTTTTGTTATAGCCCTTCAGATCACGCACGTTGAAATCCGCAAACTTGCGATAACGATCCTCCATTTCGGAAACCGCCCAATGCAGCGCCGCTGATGCCTTTTTCGGATCCGTTACGACCGGTATCAATAAGTGCGGAATGCCGTTGTAGACCGACAATTCCACCACTTTCGGATCCACCATGATCAGTTTGACATCATCCGGATGGGCCTTGTAGAGAATACTCATAATCAAAGTGTTGATGCAGACAGACTTTCCGGAACCGGTGGAACCTGCAATCAACATATGCGGCATCTTGGCAATATCGGCGACGACAACCTTTCCTGCAATATCCTTCCCCACCGCAAACGCAATATTGGAGGGAAAATCCTTAAATTCCCGACTCTCCAAAAGATCGCGCAGAGCAACCATCATATTCTCCTTATTCGGGACTTCAATACCGATGGCCGCCTTTCCCGGGATCGGAGCTTCAATTCGGATATCCGTAGCCGCAAGGTTGAGTTTGATATCATCGGCAAGGCCTACAATCTTGGATACCTTCACACCCTGTTCCGGCTGCAGCTCATACCGTGTTACACTGGGTCCCTGACTGATATCCGTAATCGCAACTCGGACACCGAAGGTATTCAACGTCTGTTGAAGACGCATCGCCGTCTCTTTTAATTCATGCGTGGAATCACCGGTTGCCGCAACGCCCTTTTGAAGTCTGGAAAGTGGCGGAAACATGTATTTCTTGGGCACCTTTTTCTCTGTGCTCTGGATATCCTTCGAAATCTCCGACGCGCCTTCAAAGCCTCCTCTGCTATCCGCATTCTCACTAAGATGTGCAGTCGGGCGGATCCGTTGTGTCTCATGGGCGGTCTCTTCCGGAATATCCTCCTTATGTACCCGAATTCTTGATGCCTGCTCTGCCATGTCAGGATCGGATAAAGCATCTTCCTCCATGGTCACCTGATGAACGCTTCGAATCTTAATCTTCTCAAAATCAAAGGAAGAATGTCCCGCATCCTGTCTGGTCTCTGTGATCGGTTCTGCCCCGGTTAATGTGGAGGCTTCATCTTCGTCTTCGCTCAGCTTAATCTCATGCATATCCTCAGGATGTGCACTTTCTTCCCTCTCCTGTTTGATGGAAGTATTCATAGTCACGCCGCTTCGCTTGCGCTCCATTCGAAGGATTTGCTCATTCTCCTTCTCTTCCTCCCGCACACGCCGTTCTTCCTCGCGGCGCTGCTTTTCCTCTTCCTGTTCCAGGCGTCGCTGTCTGGCAAGTTCCCTTCTGCGCAGGGAATCCTCGCGGGACAGTTCCCGGATTCTGGAGCCTCCACTCTTTACGCTGCCAAGAAATGACTTCTCGGTCAGCAGAATCAGACTGATTACGGAGCAGAGAAGCACCACAAGAACCGTGCCGATCGTCTCCAGATACTTATGCAGTACATAAGCAAGACTTCCTGCAATCACTCCGCCTCCGAGATGACCGTCACGACATTTCTCATAGATTTCTTTTATATTGTAAGTATCCAGTGTCACGGCATCCCTTGCAATCAGATCGCAGATCACACCGATCATAATATACAGTACAATGCCGGACACCAATTTGCGGACCGCATTGGGATTCCCCTCATTGGCAAACCAAAAGGCCACTGCCAGAAAAAGAAGAATGGGCACAATGTATGCGGTGATTCCGAAAAGTCCAAACAAAACCCCACTGATTGCGTTGCCAACCGGCCCGATTACACCGAAATTACAAAAAAAGAGAATCGCCACCGCCACAAACAGAACAATCAAACCGATCTCATGATACAGTGCACTGTCCTGTTCTCTTCTGTAGGAATCCTTCTGCTTATTGTGCCGTTCCTGGGAACCGGCTACCTTTTTGGTGTTTCCACTTCTTCCGGATGATGTCTTTCTGCCAGATGTTGATGCCATGCAAAAACACTCCTGTTCTATTTCTTCGTACTTCTTCTCTAAAGGATAAGTATATCATTTTTCTTATCACTTGTCACTCATTAATTCCCGAAGCTTTTTCACAGCCTCCCGGATTCCGCCGACCTCATCAATAATGCCGCAATTGACTGCTTCTACGCCGACTAAAATCGTGCCAATGTCTTTTGTCAGTACACCGGTTTCCATCATAAGTTCTTCAAAACGACCTCGTCCGATACCACAATGGTCACATACAAAACCGGTGATCCGATCCTGTATCAGCTTAAAGTACTCAAAGGTCTGCGGAACACCTATGACGGTTCCGTTCAAGCGAACCGGATGTACCACCATGGTTCCGCTGGGAACAATAAAGGAATAATCCGTGCTGACCGCTATCGGAACACCGATCGAGTGACTTCCTCCAAGCACCAGAGATACCGTAGGTTTGCTTAAGGAAGCAATCATCTCCGCAATGGCAAGTCCTGCTTCCACATCACCGCCCATGGTATTGAGCAGAACAAGAACCCCCTGGATCGTTTCACTCTCTTCAATGGCTGCAAGCTGTGGTAAAACATGCTCGTACTTTGTCGTTTTGGCATTTCGATCCAGATTTTCGTGTCCCTCGATTTCACCGATCACGGAGAGAAGATGGATTTGCTTTTCTCCGTCTTTCAGCGTTAACTGTCCGTATTTTTCAATTCGCTCATCGCTGTGCTCCTCTGTCTTTTCTCCTGTCGACGGATTCTTCGAAACGTCATTATGCAGTCTGTCCATAGAATACCCACTCCTCCGGAAATATTACAAAGGACTGTACCCTTCGATACAGTCCTCTTTAGCATTCCCGAAAAAGTATGTATAATTCCGATCAGATGTCAAAATCGTCTTCATCCGAAACGGTAAGATCAAATTCCGCGTCGTCAGGAACCTCATAATCAAATTCCAGTTTCTTTCTGACATGCTTCCTGGGTAGCGGAAGCGGATTGGAAAGATAGGTAACCTTCGGAATTTCCTCCGACGCTGTCTCCTGCAGGTTCTCTTCTGCGGATTCTTGTGTCTTTTCTGCCTGTGTCGCCGGAAGCTTCTTCTCTTCGGGTTCTTCATCGGGCAGGTCATTGGAACCTGCCAATTGGGCATCCTCCTGCTCCAAAACCTCGCGTGTAAAAATATCACCGATACCGGTACCCGTCAGAGCGACAAGAAACAGATACAACAAATCAAATCCGGCGAGTGAGGCGGTGGTCATCTGAAAACACTGTCCCAGAGCCAGGGCAATCACCAGAAATACCCAAATGCTCTGGCGTTCCGTCTTTCTTCTGCACCAGAAGCTGAATACTCCCAATACCACCAGAAAGGAACCTGCGATCAGCAGCCAGATTTCCGCTTCTTTTCCGGGCAGCTGCAAGGTAGCAGGCAGCGAGAACCCCTTCGGTGTATAGATACTCCACCACGCCTTTAAGACATTGCTATAAGCTTTGGCACTCATGCAGCTGTCCGCAAAAAGAGATCCGAACAATCCCAGGAAACCACCAAAAAGTACCGCCAGATAGTTTAGAAGACGCACCCTGACCGGGCGGATCTCCTCCCTTTTTTCTTCGCAGTCCTCCCCAAATAAAACCGCGATTGCTGCAAGAAAAAGCAGACTTCCCTGCAGATCGAGATACACAATCACACCGACAAGCAGTCCCACCGACAGGAAAGCCAATGCCTTCCTTCTGCGGTTTCGTATCAGGCATGCCAGCAGGAACAAAACAAATGAAAAGAGGAACAGATACAGACTCCTGGGAGAAAGCGTCAGAGATTCTCTCAGCATATAGGGAGAAAGACCGATGAATGCAAATACCGACAGTGCGGCGATCGAACCGGAAAGTATTCTGACCGCGCCGTACAAAAAAAGTCCGCCCGCAAGCTGCAGCACAATCTGAAGCCACACACAGGCAATCATTTTATTGCCAAACACCATACAGGTAAGATGCAAGAGCTGTAAATACAGATAAACCGCTCCATGTGCAATCTGCGGAATCGTCTGTCCGCTGACCACCATGGCGTTCTCATAATAAGTCGCTTCCTCAGCGGCCAAGTCCATAGAAAAAGAACGGATCACCACAGCCGCAGCAACAAATGCCACCAGTAAAATTCCCTCCACCGCAATACCGATCAGTTTCCCACCACGCGGACGGGGTAAGACACAGCAAATCGTATGTAACAGATAGACAAGCAGCGCAGCCAACGCCAAAAAGGCCGCGCAGACAGGAATGCCTATCCACGCGGGCTTTTCAAATATCCGGTCGACCAGACAAACCGCACTGATAAACAGTGCACATCCGGCCATCAAGGTATACGCCAGCCAGGCGAAATAACTGAATCCGTTCTTTTTCCAATCCATACCTATTCCTCAGATTGCAGAATCTTTTCGATATTGTAACGGGGTCTGTGTTTCACCTCAATATAGATTTTTCCGATGTATTGTCCGACGAGACCGATTGCGAGAAGCTGCAGGCCTCCCAGAAACCAGATCGAAAGAATCAATGAGGTCCACCCGGGTACAACATGTCCGGTAAAATAGGAAATCAATGCGTAAAGCGCCGCTAAAACCGAAATGCCGATAATCAACAATCCAAGCCCCAGAATCAACGTGATCGGCTTCACGCTGAGAGAGGAAATACCGTTAAATGCCAATGCAAGCATCTTCTTAAGCGGATATTTGGACTCTCCCGCAACACGCTCTTTGCGATCGTAATAAACCGAATCCGTCTGATAACCGATCAGGGGCATCATGCCGCGCAGATAGAGATTGGTCTCTTTGTACTGGGAAAACTGCTCCACGGCACGTTTCGACATCAGGCGAAAATCCGCATGATTGTATATGGTCTTTACCCCCATCATGTCCATCATTTTGTAGAATCCCTGGGCTGTCGTGCGCTTGAAGAAAGTATCGGTTTTACGTTCTCTCCGCACACCGTACACGATGTCGCAGCCCGCGTGAAATTTATCAATCATCTCTTCGATCACGGCTACATCGTCCTGAAGATCGGCATCAATGGAAACCGTAACATCGCTCATATCCTTTGCGGTCAACAACCCTGCAGTAAGAGCATACTGATGACCCACATTCCCGGCAAGCTTCACGCCGCATACCTGCTTTGGATAAAGCTTGTGCTCTTCCTCAATTAAGTCCCAGGTCCGATCTTTACTTCCGTCATTGACAAACAGAACAAAGCTGTCGGGTGAGATTTTGCCTTTTGCCACAAGATCGTCCAGTACGCCACGCAGGGCCTCGGATGAAATTTTAAGCATCGGCTCCTCATTATAACAGGGTACTACAATCGCAAGTTTGTCCATCTCTACCTCCGAAGTCAATTACTCATCCCAGTTGTGGTATACTGCCTGAACGTCATCGTCTTCTTCCAGAAGATCCAGCGTTCGCTGAAGACATTTAATAGCGTTCTCATCCGTAAGCTGTACATAATTCTGGGGGATCATAGTCACTTCCGCACTCATCATGGGAATTCCGGCTTCCTCAAGTGCCTTGCGGACATCCTCAAAGCTGTCCGGATCCGTCAGCACTTCAAAGCTGTCTTCCTCCTCGGAAAAATCCTCTGCGCCGGCATCCAGTGCCACCATCATCAGGTCATCGGCTTCCATATCGCACTCTTCCTTGTCGATGATGATCTGCCCCTTCTTGTCAAACATAAAGGATACACAGCCGGGTGTTCCCACGTTGCCCTGTCCCTTGGTGAAAGCACTTCTCACATTCGCCGCTGTACGATTCTTGTTATCCGTCAGCGCATCAACGATAATTGCTATACCGTTTGGACCATATCCTTCATAGGTGACATATTCATAGTTTACATTTCCGACATCGCCGGCAGCCTTCTTGATACCGCGTTCAATGGTATCGTTGGGCATATTGTTTGCCTTTGCTTTCGCAATAACGGTTGCCAGTTTAAAGTTATTGTTGGGATCGGGACCGCCTTCTTTTACGGCTACTGCGATTTCACGGCCGATAATGGTAAAGATTTTGCCCTTTGCAGCATCGTTCTTTTCCTTTTTATGCTTAATATTTGCAAATTTCGAATGTCCTGACATCTGTCTACTCCTTATTGTCCTTAGAATTTTAACATACCATGAAACATCATAGCATTATTTCTCACTTTCTTCAAGTGTGGATTCTTTTTGTGAGTCCGTTTCGCTCTCCTCATCTGTCTCCGGTTCCAGTTTTGTGACAAGCACACTGCTGATCATTTTATTCTCGACCGACAAAATCTTAAAGTTATATCCCCCGTAATCCACATCGAATTCCTCGTCCGGCTCAGGTATCTTGTCCAGCTTCGAAATCAGGAAACCGTTTATGGTCTCAAACTCGGTTTCTCCGAAGGTGATATCCAATTGCTCCTCCAGTTCCTTTAACGGAGTCGTTCCGTCCAGCACATAGCTGTCATCTCCCTTTTCCTCAATATACTCCCGATCTTCATCGTATTCATCCAGAATGTTTCCGACGATTTCTTCCAGAATATCCTCCATGGTTACCAATCCGGCTGTCTGTCCGTATTCATCGATAACGACGACCATCTGAAGCTTCTTTTTCTGCATCTCCTTACACAGCTCATCGATATTCTTGGTCTGTGGTACATATTGAGGGTCCCGCAACAGCCCTTCGCAGTTTTTCAGGTACTCATCCTCGGATTCCTGTCGCGCTTTGCAAAACCGGAGGGCATCCTTTAAGTACAAAATACCCACAATATGATCGATACTTTCCTCATATACCGGATATCTGCTGTTTTTCTCCGCCAGCATGAAATCGACGGCCTCCCGTAGCGTCACGGTATCCGCGATCGCAATGATGTTATTGCGATGTGTCATGATTTCCTGTGCTTCCTTGTCTCCATACTCAAAGATATTGGAGATCATTTGAGCCTCACTGGCCTGAATCACTCCCTGCTCATGACCCTCATTGACCATATTGATGATCTCTTCTTCCGTCACATCCGCTTCATCCCCTTTATCACGGACTCCAAACAGGTACAGAACGCCGCTTACCGTCACAGAGATCAGCCCGGTAAAGGGTGTCAGTACCGTCTTGAAAAAGGTCATAAAGGGCACACATGCGTAAGCCCATTTTTCGGGAATACGGGCGGCAATGCGGCGAGGCAGTAACACCCCAAAGGTCAGTACCAGGTACAGAAGCACAAATGCCGAGAGGATTTCGGAGAACACAGGAACGCTCCAGGGCGCAAGATGCGACGTATCAAAGCTTCCTCGTATGCACTGTTCAACAAAGCCGCTCCACCTTGGCTGGTAATATGTAACAAGAATCATATTGACGAGCACGATCATGAGCATCTGCGCATTTTCATATACAGTGTGCCCCTCCATAATCTTACGCAATCTCTCTGCCCGTTTGTCGTTTTCCTGCGCGCGCTTTTCAATCTCTTTTTCGTTCACACCCCTAAGAGCGGTATCAAATCCGTAAAATACAACATCCGTCAACAACAGGAGTGTAAAAAGAATTATGCCGGCAAAAGCCCCGCCGTTGTCCATTCCTTCTCTTCCTCTTTTCTCTTTGTATTTCGAAATCGGCATAAATATATCATTTCTCACGTTTTCTTGTCAAGAACGGGGTATGTAGCCCTGTCGAGCTGCAATTCCAGGCTGATCATCAAAGCGTGATCCACCTTGCGCATAATGTCTCCCTCCAGATGGCATACTTTATCTTTCAGTCTCTTCTTGTCAATCGTTCGAAGTTGTTCCAAAAGGACTACCGAATCTTTATCCATGTCATATCGTGCCGCCGAGAGTTCAATATGCGTGGGCAGCTTTGCCTTATTCATCTTAGAGGTTATGGCTGCACAAATCACCGTCGGGCTGTGACGGTTGCCCACATCGTTTTGAATAATCAACACCGGACGGATGCCTCCCTGTTCGGAGCCCACCACCGGTCTTAGGTCTGCGTAATATACATCTCCTCTTCTCATGCTTTCCTCCAGCTTTTTCACCTGATAAGCCAAGTATTACCGGAAAATAACCGTCTAAACCGGCCGTAGGAAAACTTTCAATGAAATTATATTACACACGCCTGCCCGCCTTTCCTGTTCTCATCAAATATCAGATTTCGAGATAGTCTTCGGAATAGGCATCCCGCAGACCGCACACCTTACCGTCCTTCATATAGACGCGCGGTATTCTTCTGCCCAGATCACAGACAAGCTCATAGTTAAAGCGGCCGCTTAAATCCCCCAGTTCCTCCGCCGTTATGCATTCTGCTTTATCCCTTCCGATCAGAGTGACCGGGTCACCCTCGCAGACTCCTGCAATCTCTGTGACATCTACTATAAACTGATCCATACACACTCTACCGAGAATCGGGGCACGCTGTCCGCGAATCAGTACCGATCCGCAGCCGGAAAGCAGACGGGGATACCCGTCTCCATACCCCACCGGTATTGTGGCAACCTGCATTTTGCGGGTTGCCGTGAAGGTTCCTCCATAGCTTACGCTCTCGCCGGGATTCAGGTCCTTAAGATAGACAATATGACTGTGAAGAGAGAGAGCAGCCTCCAGAGGAATCACATTCATATTGACTTCCTCCGAAGGTGCCAGCCCATACAGAGTAATCCCTGCCCTGGTCATATCCAGCTGCATCCCGGGCAGTTCCAGAATACTCGCGCTGTTGGCACAATGCTTCAGGGGAATCGTTATGTTACATGCTTCCTCCGCCCTGCTGCAGAATCGCAGAAATCTGTCAAACTGATTTCGGGCCGCAGATTTGTCGAATTCATCCGCTCTTGCAAAATGGGTAAAGATCCCCTCAATCTCCAAATCCGGATATTTCAGAATCTCTCGCACAAAGTCGATTCCCTCTTCGTCCGGCCTGATACCGATGCGTCCCATACCGGTATCCACCTTGATATGTACTTTGATTTTTTTGCCTGCGGCCTGGGCAGCTGCATTCAACATGGGAAGAGAGTCTCTGCGAAAGACTGCCGGACGTATTTCCTCAATCGCCAGCTGTCTGTAGGAATACGGAAATGTATACCCCAGTATCAGAATCGGTTTCTCAATTCCCGCGCAGCGCAGAATGTGTGCTTCCTCTGCGGTGGCTACGGCATACCCTTTCAAGAACGGTAAATGCTCGGTTGCTTTGGCAATCGGTACTGCCCCATGACCGTAACCATCCGTTTTAATGACTGCCATAATTTGAGTTTCCGCCTCCAAAAGGCTCTTCATGTTTTCCAGATTCTTTACGATGGCATCCAGATTAATCCGGGCGTAAACCCGGCTGTATGTCTCCATTTTCTCATCAATCGCTAACATAAAACATTCCTCTCTATATCAGATGATCCGCTATATCACCGGCCATACATCCATGTTCTCCATGAGCTTTCACTGCCCGTCCCCCCGCAAGAGCGTGTAATCGCACACCTTTACATGCCGCTTCATAGGGAGAGAGTCCCTGTGCTAAAAGCCCTGCAATCACGCCAGCCAGCACATCTCCGCTTCCCGCCGTAGCCATTCCGGAATTGGCAGAGGCATTCACACAGATGGGATGATCCTCGGCACAGATACAGGTCACCGCATCTTTTGCAACTACAACCGTGTGTAGTTTGTGGGCAAGCATTTTTGCCTTTTCGTGCAACAGTATTTTAAAAGACTCCGTCTTCTCCGACTCGTGCAGGAGTCGTTTTAGTTCTCCCACATGGGGTGTCAGAATGGCGGGGCGCTTACGCTGCGAAAGAAGCTCCGGCAAATCCGGTTCCTCCGCAAGCAAATTCAATCCGTCCGCATCGATCAAGAGCGGTTTATCCGAATTCTGTAAAACAGCTTTCAGGCACGCTTTTGCCGTATCACTCTTCCCCAGACCCGGACCGATTGCCACCACATCACACCACTGCAGACTTTCCTCCAGATCCGTCTGCTCCGCAAGCAGCACTTCCGGTATACTCTCCTGTACGATCACACGATTCTCCGAAGCCGTAATCAGTCTGACCATGCCTGCTCCGGTCCGATAAGCAGACTTTGCCGCAAGCAGTGCTGCACCGGCCATATTTTTGCTTCCTGCAAGCAAAAGCACCTTTCCAAAGGTTCCCTTATTTCCGTATGGGTCACGCTGCGGCAAAAGCTCCCGATCCGATGTATCAAAACACACCATCTGAGGAATCTGACCCAGAAAGGCAGTCTGATCGATTCCGATATCCGCAAGGATCACTACACCGCAGTGACGACACCCCGGATAAAGTCGCAACCCCCTCTTACAAAATCCAAATGTGACTGTATAATCAATTCCTTCAACCGCTATCCCCCGTACTACTCCGGAGTCGCTGTCAATTCCACTGGGGATGTCAAGCGCAATCCGTACTTCCGCCCGGCAATTATTCATTGCCTCCACTACAGAGCGCTGCAATCCTTCCACATCACGGGATAATCCGACGCCGAAGAGTGCATCCACGAGTATTCCGGAAGCAATCCCGGAAATTCCCTTAAAATCGGTCCCCACATCCAGACACCGAACCGAATAATGCTGCAGAATGCTATATTGCCTTCTCCACTCAGACGATGCCCGCGCGGGGTCACCGGCACAATATACCACAACCGGGTAACCCTTGCAGGAAAGGAGTCTTGCCAGAGCCAGCCCATCCGCACCATTATTTCCCATACCGGCAACAATCGTAACCGCCCGGGCCGCAATATCCGACATCCGTTCCCGGATCAGATCCCATACACTCAATGCAGCCCGCTCCATCAATACCGCAGCCGGAATTCCGATTTTTTCGATCGTATTCCGATCATATTCTTTCATCTCTTTTGCCGTTACCAGATACTCCATAGCTTCTTTGCCCTCTTTGCTTTGCAAGTGCAAAAGGACGCCCGTCATGCGGAACGCCCTCTCCCTTTAATTCTCATTCTCTTTGGCCTTTTTGCTCTCCTCCGCATTCTGCGGCAGAAACTGCATGTCAAAAAGATCCACCACGTCTGCACCGAAAATATCGTGCATATAGGCATAAATATCCTGGTTTTCCTGTTCCATCTGTTGCTTTCGAACCAGGTTTTTCTTCAGCTCAACACGGATTTTGGCAACCCATTCCGTAATTTTTGCGATATCCTCCGCGTTCTGCTGAATATTATCATAGCAATGCTCCATGGTGAGCAGCATTAACCGGAAGTTCACATCATCGATCTGAAACGGAAGTTCCAGAAGTTCGTCCTGATAGGCTTCCAGTTTCTCATTACATTCTTGGATCAGACGCTTTCTGTCCGCAATCTGTTTTTCCAGTGAACGATTTCCGCCATGCTCCATCTCGTCGACCAGAGGAACAATCTCATTCATCAGTTTCTTCTTGAGCTTTTTGATCTCATGGGTATCTGTGTTCAGTTTACCCTGCCGTTTCAACAGTTCATTCAGTTCATTCTCCAAATCCTTAGCATCGTCTCTGCCGATTTCATCCAGCAATTTGTACCACTTACTGTCCAACGTCAAAATAGGGAGCTTTTTCCCCTGCAGAGATTCATAAAACTGATCGGCTTTACGGCTGCCGCCCCTGTTGCCCATGGTTCCTCCGATCCCGGACATCGCGCCCGCTACTGATTCTCCTTCATGTAACGCGTAATATTATAGGAAAGCTTCATCAGGCTGTCGGAAAGATGAACATTTTCCACCTGAATTCCATCGGGAACATTCAAATCCACATGCGCAAAATTCCAGATTGCACGGATTCCGTTGTTTACCAGCCTGTCCGCTATCTCAACCGCACCGGTCTTAGGAATCGTAAGTACGGCTATATCAATATCATTCTCACGTACAAAGGTTTCCAGCTTCTCCATCGGCATGACCTTGATGCCTCGCACATCCTGTCCGATAAGCTCCGGATTTTGGTCAAATATGCCGCGGAAAATAAAGCCCCTGCGCTCAAAATTCAAGTAATTACCGAGAGCACGCCCCAGATTTCCCGCACCCACAATAATGAAGTTATGCTTTTTATCAAGGCCCAGGATTTTGCCGATTTCCTTGTACAGATAGTCCACATTATATCCATAGCCCTGCTGACCGAAACCGCCGAAATTGTTGAAATCCTGTCGAATCTGGGATGCCGTCACCTTCATAAGCTCCGAGAGTTCCTGGGAAGAAATCCGTTCCACACCCTCATCCCTAAGTTCTCCCAAATATCTGAAATACCGGGGAAGTCGTCCGATCACAGCCTGTGATATTTCTTTCTCCTCCATAATAATCTCCTTCAAAACCGTCCAACGGTAATTTCCATTGCTTATAGCATATCACTTTGTTAAAAACATGTCAATGAATTGACAGGATATTTTCGGGAAGATAAAATGATGGTAATTATGCTTTCACGAAAGGATCACGAAAATGGTACTCTCCTGTTCCAATCTATCCAAGGCCTTTGCAGAAAATCAGGTTTTAAAAGATATCAGTTTTCATATAGAAGACTATGAAAAGGCGGCTCTTGTCGGCATCAACGGAGCCGGTAAAACGACGCTTCTTCGAATAATCGTGGGGGAAATGTCCCCGGATGAGGGCACTGTGACACTCTCCAAGGACAAAACCATGGGATATCTGGCTCAGAACGGAGCCGTTGACGGGTCCAATACTATCTACGAAGAACTTCTCTCCGTAAAACAGAATCTCATTGATATGGAGCATGGAATGCGCATTTGTGAAGAGCAGATGAAACACGCAGACGGTGATGAGCTGGAACAATTGATGAAGCGCTACAACGATCTTACCCATGCCTTTGAATCCGGCGACGGATATGCTTACCGCAGTGAACTGATCGGGGTGTTAAAGGGACTTGGTTTTGCGGAGGACGAGTTTACAAAGCCTGTTTCCACCCTTTCCGGTGGGCAGAAAACCCGTGTCGCACTGGGCAAACTGCTTTTGCAAAAACCCAACCTGATCATTCTCGACGAGCCCACCAACCATTTGGATTTAAATTCCATCTCCTGGCTGGAAACCTATCTTCTCAACTATAAGGGTGCGGTTTTGATTGTCTCTCACGACCGTTTCTTTTTGGATCGGATCGCCACCAAGGTGATTGAAATTGACCAGACAAAGGCTACAACCTTTGAGGGAAATTACTCGGATTACGCTGTCAAAAAAGAACAGCTTCGCATTGCTGCGCTCAATGCCTATCAGAATCAGCAGCGCGAGATAAAGCATCAGGAGGAGGTCATAGAAAAGCTTCGCTCCTTCAATCGCGAGAAGTCAATCCGTCGTGCACAGAGCCGCGAAAAGATGCTGGACAAGATGGAAGTTCTCGACAAACCCACCCAGGTAAATACCGATATGAAGCTGAAGCTGGTACCTTTCCGCCAAAGTGGCAACGATGTTCTAACGGTCGAAGGACTTTCCAAATCCTTCGGATCGCTTACCTTGTTTGAAAATGTCAGCTTTTCCATCAAACGCGGGGAGCATGTGGCTATCATCGGTGACAACGGAACCGGAAAGACCACTCTTTTAAAAATTCTGAACGAACTGGTACCCGCAGATTCGGGCACCTTTCGGCTGGGAACCAATGTTGAAATCGGGTACTACGATCAGGAGCACCATGTACTCCACAGTGAGAAGACCTTGTTTGCGGAAATCTCCGATGATTACCCTTATCTGACAAACACGCAGATTCGCAATACTCTGGCTGCGTTCCTCTTCACCGGAGATGATGTATTCAAACAGATCAAGGATCTAAGCGGCGGAGAACGGGGCCGCGTCTCCCTGGCAAAGCTGATGCTCGGAAATGCAAATTTTCTGATTCTTGACGAGCCTACCAACCATTTGGATATTGCCTCCAAGGAGATTCTGGAGGACGCGCTTAACAGCTATGAGGGAACGGTTCTCTATGTTTCCCATGACCGTTATTTCATCAACCGAACGGCTCATCGCATATTGGATCTGACAGCCCATCGTTTTGTCAACTACATCGGCAACTACGATTATTATCTGGAAAAGCGCGAGGTACAGATGGCCGCACTGCCCGTGGAATCTCCCTCCGCCTCAGCCTCCCGCGCCGATACGATCCCTGCGCCCGCTTCCTCTGAACCTGGCAAACAAGACTGGAAGTCCCAAAAGGAAGAACAAGCCCGTCTGCGCAAGAGAGAAAACGACCTCAAAAAGTGCGAGGAAAAAATCGCCCTTCTGGAAGAAAGATGCAGCGCAATCGATGCGGAAATGTCCGATCCCTCTGTGGCAACCCAATCCGTCCGGCTGCAGGAGCTTACCTCCGAACAAAGCGACATCAGAGCCCAATTGGAAGCACTCTACGAAGAATGGGAGACCCTGGCTGAGTAAGCCGGGATCTCCCATTTTCCCTTACAATTCCAATCCTTATTGTGCACGATCCTTCGATAACCCGCCAATCGTCATTTCGAGCTTATCCGTCATTTCATTAAATATGGAAGCACTTTTGCAAATCCTTGTTATTGCCCAGAACCAGCATAGTCTCGTCCGCTTCCAGAACTGTTTCCGACGAAATGGACAGATGCAGCTTTCCGTCCTTTTTAATCCCCATAATGTTGATGCTGTATTTCTTTCGTATATCGATCTGTCCTACCGTCTGACCTGCCCATTCCTTCGGTACCGGGATCTCAAATATGGCATGTCCCTCGTCCAATTCGATGTAGTCAAGAATGTGCTCCGCACTGTAACGGATAGCCGTCCACTTTGCGAGCTGTTTTTCCGGATAGACAACTTCGTCCGCACCGTTTCGAAGCAAAAACTTTTCCTGTACATCCGTTGCGGCCCTGGATACTACAAGGCGCGCCCCAAGTTCCTTGAGTAAGGAGGTTGTCTCCAGCGAACTTTGAAAATCGTTACCTATGGTTACGATACACGCATCAAAATTGCGGATTCCCAGAGATTCCAGGAAGGGTGCATTCGTACTGTCTCCGATCTGGGCGTTCGTCACATAGGGCAGAACAGCTTCTACCCTCTCCTCTGCTTCATCAACCGCCATCACCTGATGTCCCAATTGATTCAGATGCCTGGCGATATGTCTTCCGAATCGTCCAAGACCAATTAATAGAATTGATTTCATAATGTCTCCTTTACCCTACTGTTATATTTTCACGAGGCAACTTTGACACATTTTTTCTCATTTGTGACAACGCTGCAAAAATCAATGTCAGTCCACCTACCCGCCCAAAAAACATCAACAGGATCAAAACAATTCTGGAAAACAGGCCAAGGCTTCCGGTAATTCCCAGAGAAAGGCCCACCGTTGCCACTGCCGAAACGGTTTCAAACAGACAAGTAAGCATCGGCAAGCCCTCCGTGATACTGATGAATAAAGCGGCAGAAAAGCATAAAGAAATATACATCAGGAAAATAGTTGCCGCATTTTTGACCACAACATCGTCAATTCTTCGACCGAAGAAAGTAGCATTCTCCTTGCGCTGAAAGGTGGATAATGCCGCCGTAAATAAAACCGCAATTGTGGTTGTCTTGATTCCTCCGGCAGTTGAACCGGGGCTTCCACCGACAAGCATAAGCGAAATCATGATGTACTGCCCCGCCTCACTTAAATCCGTCAGATCCGCCGTGTTAAAGCCTGCTGTTCTCGCTGTCACCGTCTGAAAGAGAACGGGAAAAATTCGTTCACCCGGGCTCAGTTCCTGAAATTCAAAGAAATAAAAGTAAACAGCCGGCACCACCAGAAGAAAAAACGTCGTGGTGAGAATCACCTTACTCTGAAGTCTGTATTTATGGAGATGCAGCCGGTTCGTACGAATATCATCCCAGGTCAGGAATCCGATTCCGCCCACAATGATTAAGAGCATGATTGTGAAATTGATAACCGGCTGCGTCACATAACCTGTCAGGGAAGAAAACGGCGCCCTTCCCCCCATTAAATCAAATCCTGCATTGCAAAATGCCGAAACGGAGTGGAACAGGGCCATCCAAAATCCCTTCATCCCATAATCTCTGCAAAACACCGGAGCCATGACAAGGGCTCCGATCAGTTCTATGACAAACGTAATCCTCACTACAAATCCGGTCAGTCGAACGATTCCCCCAACCTTCGGTGCGGAAATTGCCTCCTGCATGGTACTTCGCTGCATCAGGGATATTTTTCTTCCGGATATCATGGCAATGGATGCAGCTACCGTGACAACACCCATTCCCCCAATTTGGATCAGCAGAAGAAGAATCAACTGCCCAAAGAGAGACCAATAGCTTGCCGTATCATAAACCACCAGCCCCGTTACGCAAACCGCCGAAGTGGAAGTAAACAATGCATCCCAAAAAGTTGTCATCTGTCCGCTACGGCTGGAAATCGGCAGCATTAAAAGCAAAGTTCCCACCAGAATAACGCCTAAAAAGCCAAGAATAATGATCTGAAATGATGTCAGTTTCTTTTTCAAAACCACTGCACTCATCTCTTTTTCTCCTCTCAGGACTCCGGTTTTGTATCGCTATCTCTTTCCGAAAACGATAAAATTTATTCTATCACATTATCAGTCAAAGGGAAAGTCCTTTGTCAAAGAAATATTTCCAAAGTACACGATGCATGAAAAAAAGGGATTTGCATCGAATACTTCCATGCAAATCCCCCACATATTGAACCTTAAAATCTTTATAACAACGTATCCAGCGTTTCCCGGATGGCCTTAATGAAGTCCAGGCTGTTCAAAATCACGGGATTGGGACAGGTGGAAATCAGACTTAAACTCTTGGTCATCTTTCCGTCCTCCACTGTCTTGATGCAGGCCTGCTCCAGTTTATCGGCAAATGCGCTAAGCTCCGGTATCTGATCCAGTTCGCCACGCTTTCTGAGTGCTCCGCTCCATGCAAAGATGGTTGCGATGGAATTGGTGGAAGTCTCCTCCCCTTTCAGATGTTTGTAATAATGACGCTGCACGGTTCCGTGTGCTGCTTCATACTCGTACACTCCGCTGGGGCTTACCAGTACGGAGGTCATCATGGATAGATCCCCGTAAGCGGTTGCGACCATGTCGGACATTACATCGCCGTCATAGTTCTTGCACGCCCAGATAAATCCTCCCTCGGAACGAATGACTCTTGCCACGGCATCATCGATCAGCGTATAGAAATACTCGATGCCCAGTTCTTCGAACTTTGACTTATATTCCGTGTCATAGATCTCCTGGAAAATATCCTTGAAGGTATGGTCATACTTCTTTGATATGGTATCCTTTGTTGCAAACCAGAGATCCTGTTTTGTATCCACTGCATAAGAAAAGCAGGCTCTTGCAAAGCTGGAAATTGACTTCTCCGTATTGTGAATACCCTGTATAATCCCTGCACCGGTGAAATTGTGGATCAGTTCACGCACCTCGGTTCCATCCTCAGCTGTGTAGACAAGTTCCGCTTTCCCCGCTCCGGGAATCTTAATCTCGGTATTCTTGTATACGTCACCATATGCATGACGCGCAATTGTGATCGGCTTGGTCCAATTCTTCACGTAAGGTACAATTCCCTTTACCAGAATCGGCGCACGAAATACCGTGCCATCCAGTATTGCACGGATCGTTCCGTTCGGACTCTTCCACATCTCCTTCAACTGATACTCCGTCATTCGGGCTGCGTTGGGAGTAATCGTCGCGCACTTTACCGCTACACCGTATTTTAACGTTGCATTTGCACTATCCACGGTAACCTGATCATCGGTTGCATTGCGATTCTCCAGACCAAGGTCATAATACTCTGTCTTCAAATCAATATAAGGGAGCAAAAGCTCGTCCTTTATCATCTGCCAGAGGATTCGGGTCATCTCATCTCCGTCCATCTCTACCAACGGGGTCTTCATCTGAATCTTGCTCATTTTTTCTCATCCTTTCCATATTGTCGATGCGGACAGCATCTAGTTTTCAACACGCCGGAATATTTCTTTTAAGCCATTGCTCACCATATTGTCATACGCATTGATCATATGCTGATGCGCCAACTGCTCCGCCAGCTCTGCATTTCCCGCTTTGATCGCTTCCATGATCATCTCGTGCTCTTCATTGGATTTTTTCCCGCGCACGGCACTGGACAGCGTCTTCTTACGCACCCGTAGGACATACTGGTGAAAGTCCTTCAACTGATGCTCCAGCATTTTGCTGTTGCAGGCTTCATACATAATATCGTGAAAGCGATTGTCCAGCTCTGCCAGCTGTTCCCAATGTCCCTTTTCGGCATGAAATTTGGCAAGATAAACATTCTCCTCCATCTCTTCCATTTGCTCCTTGGAGATGTTCTCCGTAGCCCAGCGGGCACATAATCCTTCCAAAAGGGAACGGATCATGTAAATGTCCTTGACATCCTTTTCGGTGATTCCGGTGACATACGCACCCTTGTTGGGAATGATCTGAATCAATCCCTCCAGCTCCAACTGACGCAGGGCTTCTCTGACAGGCGTTCGGCTGACGCCCATCTCCTCGCCGATGGCAACTTCCCGCAGTTCTTCGTTTTCTTCATATTTGCCGCTGAGAATATCTTCCCGCAATCTGTGAAAAACACGTCCCCGCAGAGAGTACTTATCCGTCACTTCTTTTTTTACATCGTAATCTGTACTCAATTTCTTATCCTTCTCTTCCCTGCTGACTTTCAGCTGTACTGGTTTCGAGGGAAATCCCCTTTTCCAGGCACACGCGGTTTAAGCATGCAACAATCTCTTCATCCGTAAGTACCGTCACTCGTCCGCCGGCATATTCCTCATCCACCCACTTCTTAATCTCCTGAACAAGCTCGGAGGTCTTGTCCACCTGTCTTCCGTCACGCAATTTGTAATAAGTATTGATCCAATGCGCGATTCCTGCAAGACCGGATGTATTGGAGATTGCACACAGAACCGGCCGGTTTAAGAATTTCTCGGTGTCAAAAATATTGTAGATCTCCTCGTTTTTCAAGAGACCGTCCGCATGAATACCCGCTCTCGTGACATTAAAATTCTTTCCCACAAAAGGAGTACGGGGCGGAATTTCGTAGCCGATCTCGCGCTCATAGTATTCCGCGAGCTCCGTGATCACGGTGGTATCCATTCCGTTTAAGTCGCCTTTTAACTGTGCATACTCAAAGACCATCGCTTCAAGAGGCGTATTACCGGTACGCTCTCCGATTCCGAAAAGTGAAGTATTGATTCCCGAACAGCCGTACAGCCAGGCAGTTGTCGAGTTGGCTACTGCCTTGTAGAAATCATTATGTCCATGCCACTCAATCAGCTCGTGGGGCACTCCCGCATGAGTGTGGATCGCATAAATGATTCCCTGAACGCTTCTCGGAATAACCGCACCTGGGAAATTGACTCCATATCCCATGGTATCACAGGCACGAATTTTAATCGGAATCTTGTATTCCTCCATCAGACGCATCAGTTCCAGACAAAACGGCACCACATATCCGTAAATATCTGCTCTGGTGATATCCTCCAGATGGCACCTTGGACTGATTCCCTCTTCCAGACAATCCCGGATGACACTGAGGTAATGATCCATTGCCTGACGTCTGGTCATTTTCAATTTCAGGAAAATATGATAGTCCGAGCAGCTTACCAGAATACCGGTTTCCTTCATTCCGATTTCTTTGACAAGCTTGAAATCTTCCTTGCTTGCACGAATCCAGCTGGTAACCTCCGGGTACTGATATCCCCTCTCCATACATTTGTAGACCGCATCCCGATCCTTCTTGCTGTACAGAAAGAATTCACTTGCACGGATCATGCCGTTGGGGCCGCCCAATTTGTGAAGATAGTCAAAAATCGTGACAATCTGTTCCGTCGTGTAGGGAGCTCTGGACTGTTGTCCGTCACGGAAAGTAGTATCCGTTATCCAGATTTCTTTTGGCATGTTATGTGGAACAATTCGATCATTGAACGGGATCTTGGGAATCTCGGAGTAAGGGAACATATTCCGGAACACATTTGGCTTTGCAACGTCATCCAAAATATACATGTGCTCCTCGATCTGAAGCAGATTATTCTTTTGATTCATCGTTACCGGACGATTCTGGAACGTTTCATTCTCACGCATCATTAACGCTGCCTTCCTTCCGCACATTCTGATTGTATTTTCATAGCAATAAAATTCACCTCGTATAATTGTATACAATCATACGAGGCGTGTCAATAGTTTTTTCGCATTTACCATACCCCAGCCCTGTTTATTCCAATCCTCTCCCAAATCTGTCGCTGTTGTTGTAAGCAGGAAACGCAATTCCTCATTGGATAATTGTGGCTTTGCCTGAAAGGCCAGTACTGCCGTTCCTGCCACAATCGGTGCGGCCATGCTGGTTCCGCTTTTTGTTACGTAGGCATTGAGCGCTCTGCCGTACCCCATTCTCCAGAATGCATTGCAGGAGGCGATATTGGTTCCGGGAGCCACAATATCCGGTTTGCGATAGTTGCTTCCCTTCACTCCTCTTCCGGAATAAGTCTCGCACCGGTTTGCCACATTTTGAAAATACGGACCGTCGTGACAGCCCACAGACAGTATCTTTCCTCCGGAAATGGAGGAAAGTGACCCATCGGAAGGACCCTTGTTGCCAGCTGCGCAAACAACAAAAATGTCGGCATTCCAGATCTGCTCCAGCATGCTTCGCATTGCATCTTCCTTGGCACTTTCCCGAAGTTCACCGATGCCAACTGAGATATTCAGTACACGGATGGGAAGCCTGTGTTTTAAATCCAACACCCATTGCAGCCCTTCCAGCATGTTTTCCACACTGCCATCGCCGTATCGGTCAAGTACCTTTCCCACCGCGAAGCCACAGCCGGGAGCAATTCCGCGATACCTTCCGCCTGAGATGTGTCCGTCGCCTCCCAGGATTCCGCACACATGAGTTCCATGTCCGCTATCATCATAGATTACATCTTTTCCGTTTACAAAATCCCGGAACGCAAACAGTCTTCCGTCAAAGTCCGGGTGTCGTCCGATGCCGGTATCCAATACCGCTGCGACAACCCGCTCTTTCGAAAGACTGCCTAATAATTCCGGGTTCTCAAATTCTGCTTCAATCTGACGCCTGACACGTTGCATATTTTCTGCGACAGTCTGCCGCTTATGAAAGATAATTACTGAAATATATGCAGCGGACGGGCCGATGTTTACTTTCTGCGTTTAACGGGTCTGTGAAGGACAAGCATCACACTCCCCACCGCCAAAAGGATAATTCCGATGCTTCTTCGTACTACGGTTGAAATTTCAAACTCAGCTACTCTCTCACCGGTATTTCCTTTTGCAATTCCGGACAGGCTTTCCAGAGAAACCTCCTCACATTGAATCTGTGAGCTGTTCGAAAGCTCCCCCGTTCCGTACAAACCTATCTCTGATATCTGATTGACGCGAAACCGAATGTACTGCGTTCCCGCGAGCGATACACGATCACAGAAAATAGCTTCCAACTGACCGTTTCGATCCAGTGTGACTGCCTCAATCCTCTGATTTTGTAAGTTCTCCGGAATTGGAACGTACACCGTCAAATATTGATTTCCCAGTTTGTTCAGCGGAATACCGCTGTTGTCAAAAAAGATCAGCTCATAGAAGTTCATATTATCCGGTGTATTTTGACCGTACAATCTCTCCCATGCCCGCTCTATATTTTCCGACTCCCGGGGTGTATTGATTCGAAGGACATAGGCTCTTGACGCTCCCTCCAGGGAGGCATAGGTGTCCGGAAGCTCCACAACCGTAACACCCGGCTCGTCAGTTTCCGCTCCGCAATCACGGTAGGCATCATTGGAAAGGCGCCGCGCCGAATTCTCACAGGTTGCCGTCGGACGATTAGACCCGTTATAAACCCGCTCGGTATTGGAGGGAAATGCAAGCAACCCAATTTCATCCAGGGAAGCCGGAAGGGATACACTGACCAGTTTCGTGTGATAAAAAGCTCTGTCTTTAATCGCTTCCACACAATCACCGATAACCACTGTGGTAAGATTCTCACAATCCTCAAAAGCACCTTCCCCGATCACCAGTACCGAATCTGGAATCACTACATTCTCAATCTCTGTATGCCCGCAAAGAGACTGCGCGGCAATCACCCTGACGGAGTCCGGAATATGCACTTCCTTGTCGTGGCCGCGGTATGCAATAAGCGTGGAACCACTGATTAAGAAATCATCGTCTTCCACATATGCTTTTCCTCCGATAACATTCTGTCCGTTCAAAAATGCATCTACCAGGCCGGTATGTACAAAGGCATTTGGCTCGACGTTCCTTATGCTGTCCGGAAGAGCAATATCCACCAGCTCATCGCAATGGTAAAATGCGCCGTAGGAAACCGTCTCCACACCATCCGGTAAACTCACATTTTTGACACTGCTTCTGGCAAAAGAAAACTGACCGATTTCCGTAATCCCCTCAGGCACTTCAAACCCGTAATTTAGAGGAGCCTGATAATAAGCTTGATCCGCAATGATTTTGCCATCCACAACCGTGAATTTGTTCAACGGATTTTGTATTGAAAACCGATCCGTTCGATTGTCCGAATCCGACGAATCCATCCCGGTTTCCACAACATTTTGGGTGGTGACAGCTTCCGATGTTTCGGGATTGTTCGAATGGTTATCTTGTCCCTGATATACGGTTTCCCGGCTGTTATCCAGAAAAACAACGGCGCGGTTCCCTACTACCTTGGAGTTTCCCATCTCATTCCCGGTCACTGTTTCTTCCTGTTGCTGTTTATCGTTACTCTCGTCATCGGAATCCGGTTTTGTGTCCTGCTCTTCTACATCTTCTTTTCCTGTGGAATCGGAAGTTTCCGAGTCTCCGGGTATCGAACCGATATCCTCATACTCCGGCATATTCTTCTGCCTCTCATAAAATTTCTCTGCAAACTTCTCCGCCGCAGTTCCCTGCTCATAATGGATGGCCAAACGAATACATCCGTCGAACGCAGTCTCATGGATATCGGATGTCTCCGGCGGAATCGAAACATCCTCCAGCCGCATACAGTCGGCAAACGCCATCAACCCGATCCTTGATACATTGGAAGGAATGGAAATCTGTTTCAGACCGCTGCAACGTGCGAAGGCAAAGTCTCCCACCTCGCTTAAGCCTTTTCCCAGCACGACGGTTTCCAGCTTCTCGCACCCCCAGAAAGCATAGGATTCAATTTTGGTCACCGAAGCCGGAAGTACGATCAGTTCTACATTGGTATTGCCTTCAAAAGCGCTCTCACCGATTGTCTCAACGGTATCGGGAACAGACACGGTGTTTGCCGTGCCTCGGTACTTAACCAGTGTAGTCCCTTCCATTTTAAAATCGGAAGCAGTGCCTGCAGCATCTGCTTCCGATGAAGGAAGCGACAGAATGACCAGGGCAACTGCAACAATCAATGCCCCGATAACACGTATTCTGCCTCTCATAGGCCTCCTTACACAGCCTCAGGCTCTCGCCTTAACAGGCTGTCTCTTCTTATCCTTTTTCAAAAACAATACAACCGATACACAAGCTAGTCCGATCGACAAAAACCACTTGGGATGGATTCCGTCACCTGTCTTCGGTGTTGTATCCGCAGCTCCCGAAGCGGAGAGATTCGTAATATCCACATAGATCACATAGGGTGAAAAATGTTCTGCGGTAAAGGTTACACAGGGTACCCCGGAAATGGTGGTAAACCGCGGTGTCAGCTTATCCAGCTTATCATTCACAACACCTGCAACCTTGTTATTACCTGCATAGGTTGCGAGGGAATCCGGCAGAGGCAGTGTGATGCTGATGGACAGCCCGGTTGTGTCCGTAATCTTCGTCTTTCCGGTGGAGTCATACAAAGTAATGTCCATCGGGAAGTACTTGATATTACTTAAGTCGCTTCCGTACTCTGCGATCAAAGCCTTTACAATCGCTTCCGTCGCATTGGTATTCTCGGTAATCTTGATTGTGAAATTATCGGAGGATCCGTTCACCGTAGCAGACACAACACCGGTATTGGACAAACCGTTTTTATCGATCACTACCGTAGTTCCGCCTTTGGAAACAGTCCCTGTATTTACATTGTTGCCACTGTTAGCATTGCCTCCGCTGACAGAATTATTACTGCTTGAGGATCCCGTGCTCTTCTTTTTATAATTGGCGGTAACCGTCACATTTCCGGCAGGCATTGTCACGACCGTAGCGGAGATCGCCGTACTGGGCAATGTCACACTTCCGGAATCAACCGTCCAGTTGGCAAATTCCATTCCGGAAGCCGGATCGTTTGCGATAATGATCGCCTGTGCACCTTCCACATAGCTGCCGGAACCGCTTCCGTTTCGAACCGTCAGCGTATACAGTGTAGGATTGGTAACCGTTCCGCCACCGTTATTGCTGCCGCCGTTGTTTCCGCCGTTGTTTCCGCCGTTGTTTCCGCCGTT
>CAMAGI010000001.1 GCA_945833775.1 uncultured Lachnospiraceae bacterium | reverse complement strand
TTGAAGACGGAAGTCAAAGAAGAGAGTGATTCATGTTCGGTTTTGAGGGTACAAAAGTGTATTTTGAAAGAGAACAGTTTTCTGTTCTCTTTTTTGTATGGTATATAAAAATAAAATTCCACAAATTTTTCCAAAAAACAGTTCCATTTTCGGTAAAATATGATATAATCAGTGTATGTTATTATTACAAGAGTGAGGTAACCAGATGGATACGAAAATTTTGCTTGAGAACGGAACCAATGAGTTAGAAGTCCTGGAATTTACCTTGGCCGGCCATTCTTATGGGATTAATGTTGCTAAGATTAAGGAAATTATCAATTATCAGGAAGTTACACCGGTACCGAACTCACATCCCAGTATTGAAGGTATTTTTATGCCTCGCGATACGATGATTACCGCAATTGATCTCAAGAATTGTCTGGGACGGGGCGAGTCCGAAGCGAACGGCTTGTTTATTATTACGAATTTTAATAAACTTGATATTGCCTTCCATGTAGAGGAAGTACTGGGTATCCATAGAGTTTCCTGGAGAGATATCATCAAACCGAATGTTACGATTTCCACAACGGATGAGAGTGTTTCAACCGGTATCATTAAGAGAAACGGGAAATTAATCATCATTCTTGATTTTGAAAAGATCGTTGCAGATATCAATCCTGAAACCGGTTTGAAGATGTCCGAGATCACGGAGCTGGGTGAGAGAAAGAGAAGCAGCGTGCCGATTTTGATTGCAGAGGATTCCCCTCTTCTGAACAAGCTGATTGTCGATTCTCTTCGCAAGGCAGGATATGATAACCTGATTCATACAGAAAACGGACAACAGGCTTACGACGTGATTTGTCAGTGTAAGAATGACGGTTCCCTGGACGAGCATGTACGTGTGCTGATTACAGATATTGAGATGCCTGAGATGGATGGTCACAGATTGACCAAGCTCGTGAAGTCAGATGATGCGACAGCACATATTCCGATTATCATATTCTCATCGCTTGTCAACGACGAGATGAAGAAGAAGGGTGAAGCCCTTGGCGCAGACGCACAGCTCTCCAAGCCTGAGATCGGTAATCTTGTTCGTATCATTGATCAGATTGTATTGGAAAATCATTTGGACAGATAAAATGTCCATAAGGAAGGAATGGTCGGGAGTGATCCCGGCCTCCTTTTATTTTAGGGAAAATAAATAAACAACACAAGAATCCGTAAACGGATAATCAAACGATTTGTTCAGATTGGTAGAGGAGAAGAAATATGGAAGGATTGAAGGAGAATATCATGCAAGAGATTGCGTCTGCGGAGCATGTCCTTGTGGGGATCGGCGAAGAATTTGATGACAAAGAGGTTATGACACAGTTGGGAAAGCTTGCTGAAATACTTGCCGGTAAAAATTATTTTGTTCTCTCAACAGTACACGGAAAGGCCGTGCGAAGCGGGCAGTGGCGGGAAGGAAGACTGGTTGATTTTCAGGATCCTGATGAAGAGCATTACATGAAGCAGTGGAATCTTTATACGAAATGGCTTGGAGGAACTTTGAACCACAAATTGGTACTTCTGGAATTAGGAGTTGGATTAAAGTGTCCGGATGCCATCCGCTGGCCTTTTGAGAAAGTGACTTCATTTAATCAGAAAGCGATTCTGATTCGGATAAATGAAGAACTCAGCCAGCTTCCACTGGAGTTAAAAGATAAAGGAATGTCGGTCGCAAAGAATGCAATTGATTGGTTGACGGAAATATGATAAAATAGTTCGATAGATTTTATTTGTCTGATATGCTAATGACAGAGATCCTTTCACATATGGAGGAGCGTATATGCCTTCACAGGAAGACTATTTGGACAGTTTATTGAGAGAGTTACAGGATGTATCGGATTCGAACACAACCGAGGCTCCGACTGTAGAAGAACCGACTGACGTAACCGACCTTGCGGATATGGAAGAATTGTCTGACATAACCGACCTTGCGGATACGGAAGAACCGGCTGGCGTAACCGATCTTGCGGACACAGCTGAACCGGCTGACGCAATCGAACTCGAGGATATGGAGGAATCGGCTGATGAAACCAAACTCCCGACAACTGAGGGACCGATGGATATGCCGGAACTTTCGTCTGTGGAAGAATTGACGGATGCAACGGAGTTGCCGGACACGGAAGAGCACACGAATGCGTCAGAAATTTCCGGTGAGACAGAAAGCGAAACCTCTGACCTGGGAATTGATATGAGCGATATGGATGAGTTGCTTTCGTCACTCTCATTTTCGGGTGAATCGGAAGATATCGGAAATGAAAGTGAAGATCCGGTCATGTCGGCTGACGATATCGAACAGCTCCTGGAAGCAAGCAGGAACAGTGCAATGGAGCAGATGGGTGATTCCGAAATCAATGAGCTGTTGGAGAAGATCGATGGCGCAGATGATGAAGACATCATTTCACTGTTGCAGGCAGTCCCGGATGTTCCCTCCGCTGAATCGACCGAAGAAGATGCATCGGAGGAAACGGAGAATTTCGACGAGCAGCATGTGCCCACCAAAGAGGAGAAAGCAGCTGAAAAGAAGCGCCTTCGCGAGGAAAAGAAGCGACGGAAGGCAGAGAAAAAGGCAGCCCGGAAAAGCAAGAAAAAAGAAGTCGAACAGACAGATGCTGATGCTCCGACCGAAACAGAAGAAGTACAGGAATATGTGGAGGAGATCCCGGAGACGGATTCCGATGATGCGGACGCAATTCGGGATATCGAGGATACTTTTTCGGACATTTTGGAGGTGGATCCGGAACATTTTAATGAGGAGAGTCTGATCCCGGAAGTTGATCTTTCTGCCGGAGAAGCCCTGGTGGACGAAATCCCGGAGAAAGAGGATGCAAAACCCAAGGGGGGCTTTTTCTCCAGAATCATGAGTATGCTCACGGACGAGGATGAGGAAGAGGAGAACGAGGATGTACCGATCTCTGAGGAGAATCAGGCAATTCTGGATGAAGTAGACAAAGAAAAGAATAAGAAAAAGGGCAAGAAGGACAAAAAAAAGAAGAAGGACAAGGATGATAAAGGTGCTCCTTCCGATGAGGAAGAGGAAGAAGCCGATCAAAAGAAGGGAAAGAAATCCAAGAAAGAGAAAAAGCCCAAGAAGGAAAAGAAACCGCGTGAAGAAAAACCGGAAGCACCCGGAAAGAAGCTTACTTTCAAAAAAATTCTTCCTATAGCACTTGTGTGTCTGTCCCTTCTTGCAGTTATTATTATCTGTGTCAATCTGACAGGGGATTACAGCGCAAAACGAGCCGGTCGTTTAGCTTACTATGCCGGAGATTATCAAACCTGTTACCAGAATCTGTATGGAAGAGACTTAAATTCCAGCGATCAGATCATGTTGAATAAGTCGGAGAGCATTTTGCGCATTCGCTTCTGGATTCGTGAGTATGAGATGCTTGCGGATGAAGGAAATGAAGCTGCTGCTTTGGACAGTCTGATTCAGTCAGTCAATGAATATGCAAAGCTGTATGATTATGCGGTGTTGTGGAACGCAGGTCCCGATGTGGCAGTTTATTACAATCAGATTCTGCAGATCTTGTCGGATAAATATCACCTTACACAGGAGCAGGCTTTGTTCATTGCCGCCCAGGAGGACGATATCGAATACAGCAGAATGATCTATACAATTGTTCAGGGCGGGACCTTCGGTGAGTGGTATACCGCTTACATTCCGCAGACGGAACAGGAAGCGCAGGAGGAACCTTCTGAAAACGGAGAGAATGATCCGGATAACACAGGGGAATCCAAACCTCGGGATGATATGCTTCCGGAGGAAGAGGGATTGGCAAACGGACAACAGTTTATCGAGAAAGAATAGACAAGAGGACAGCGATGATTGCAATAATTGATTATGATGCCGGCAATATAAAAAGTGTGGAGAAAGCGATTCAGGCACTCGGAGAAACAGTGTGTGTGACACGTGATCTGCAGATCATTCTTTCCGCTGACGGGGTGATTCTTCCCGGGGTCGGTTCCTTTGGTGATGCGATGGAAAAACTGCATGCCTATGGCCTTGTTGAGGTGATCCACGAATGCGTGAACCGAAGAATTCCGTTTCTGGGTATTTGTCTTGGCCTGCAGCTTTTGTTCGAGAGCAGTGAGGAGACACCCGGTGTGGAGGGGCTTCATGTATTAGATGGCAAAATCGTTAGGATACCGGCACAGACGGGTCTAAAGATTCCTCACATCGGATGGAATAATCTGCATTTTCCGAAGGAAAGCCGATTGTTTGCGGGAGTGAAGGAGGACGCATTTGTTTATTTTGTCCATTCCTTTTATCTGAAGGCAGCGGATGAAACAATTGTGGCAGCTACAACCGAGTATGGCACTTGTATTCATGCAGCGGTGGAGAAAGATCTGGTTTTTGCCTGTCAGTTCCATCCGGAGAAAAGTTCGGATGTGGGAATGCAGATATTGCGCAATTTTATTGCAGTTACCAAGAATTGATTTCATCGAAGGAGCGGATTATGCATACCAAGAGAATTATTCCCTGTTTGGATGTGAAAGACGGAAGAGTTGTGAAAGGTGTCAATTTTGTCAATCTGAAGGATGCAGGTGATCCGGCGGATGTGGCGGCAGCGTATGATAAAGCCGGTGCGGACGAGGTTGTTTTTCTGGATATCACAGCTTCCGCCGACTCCCGTGCGACACAGCTTGAGTGGGTACGCCAGGTGGCGTCAAAGGTGTTCATTCCCTTCACCGTCGGGGGAGGAATCCGCACGGTGGATGATTTTAAGGCACTTTTGCGGGAGGGCGCCGACAAAATTTCCGTGAATTCCGCAGCCATTATGAACCCGCAGCTGATCAGTGACGCGGCGGACAAGTTTGGCAGTCAGTGTGTTGTTGTGGCAATCGACGCCAAGCGAAGAGAAGACGGAAGCGGCTGGAATATTTACAAATTCGGCGGCAGACAGGACTGCGGAATCGATGCTGTGGAATGGGCGATTGAGGTGGAAAAGCGGGGTGCGGGTGAGATCCTGCTAACCAGTATGGACGGCGATGGCACAAAGGAAGGCTACGATCTGGAGCTTACAAAAGCGGTGGCGGAATCTGTGGGGATTCCCGTGATCGCCTCCGGAGGAGCGGGTACGCTTGAGCATTTCTATGATGCTTTGGAATATGCCAAAGCGGAAGCTGCGTTGGCGGCATCTTTGTTCCATTACAAGGAATTGGAGATTTGTCAGGTGAAAGATTATCTGAAATCACGCGGTGTGAGTGTGCGAATCTGACCGTAGTATTTACGATGGAGGAAATTGTTGAAATGGCGATGATCGAAAATGACTGGCTCCCGGTACTACAGGAGGAGTTTCGTAAGCCTTACTACAGGTCATTGTATACCTTTGTAAAGCAGGAGTATAATACAACACAGGTATTTCCGCCTGCGGACGATATCTTTAATGCATTTCATCTGACACCCCTCAGTAAAGTGAAGGTGGTCATCATCGGCCAGGATCCCTATCACGGGGACGGTCAGGCACATGGACTATGCTTTTCTGTCAAGCCGGATGTGGAGATACCTCCGTCGCTGAAGAATATTTACAAAGAATTGCAGGATGATCTGGGCTGCTATATTCCGAACAACGGTTATCTGGTAAAATGGGCCAGACAGGGGGTTCTGTTGCTGAATACGGTGTTGACTGTGCGGGCGCATCTGGCAAATTCCCACCACGGAAAGGGATGGGAAGAATTTACGGATGCGGCAATACGAGCCCTGAACGAACAGAACCGACCGATTGTATTTATCCTGTGGGGCAGGCCGGCCCGTATGAAAAAGGCAATGCTGAACAATCCCAATCATCTGGTGCTGGAGGCGGCTCACCCCAGTCCCCTTTCTGCATACAACGGCTTTTTCGGAAGCAGACCATTCAGTAAGACGAACAACTTTCTGGTTGAACATGGGGAGGAGTCCATCGATTGGCAGATTGAGAATGTGTAGATACTGATAAAAAACACCGCCGGTTGCGGGTGATAGACGGAGGATATTATGGAAAAAAGAGCGTTTGTAACCAAGGAAATGATCGAAGAGATCGCAAAGACCTATCCAACCCCCTTTCATATTTATGATGAGAAGGGGATCCGTGCGAATGCCAAAGCATTAAAAGAAGCGTTTGCGTGGAATCCCGGATACAAAGAATTTTTTGCTGTGAAGGCAACTCCCAATCCTTATTTGATTGACATCTTAAGGGATTACGGCTGCGGCTGTGACTGTTCCTCGATGACGGAGCTGATGCTTTCCCACGCCATGGGCGTGAAGGGGGAGGATATTATGTTCTCCTCCAACGATACCCCTGTCGAGGAGTTTGTTTATGCGGACAAGATAGGCGCTACCATCAATCTGGATGATATCACTCATATTGAGTTTCTGGAAAAGGCCATCGGCCATCTCCCCAAGACATTGAGCTGCCGCTTTAATCCCGGCGGATATTTTTCCATCAGCAACAGCATCATGGATAATCCGGGAGATGCTAAGTATGGCTTTACAACGGAGCAGATGTTTGAGGGGTATCGGATTCTGAAGGCAAAGGGGGTTGAAAACTTCGGTATTCATGCATTCCTTGCCAGCAACACGGTGACAAACGACTATTATCCCGAGCTTGCCAGACAACTCTTTGAACTGGCGGTAAAGCTGAAAGAGGAGACCGGTGCACATATCACTTTTATCAACCTCTCCGGTGGAATCGGTGTGCCTTATCGTCCCGATCAGGAGGCAAATGACATTTATTTGATTGGTGAAGGTGTGCGTAGGGCTTATGAGGAGATTCTGGTTCCGGCGGGAATGGATGATGTGGCAATTTATACGGAATTGGGTCGCTTTATGATGGCACCCTACGGGCATCTTGTGACTCAGGTCATCCATGAGAAGCATACGCACAAGGAATATATCGGTGTGGATGCCTGTGCCGTTAATTTGATGCGCCCCGCAATGTATGGTGCTTATCATCATATCACTGTCCTGGGCAAGGAGAATGCGCCGTGCGACCACAAGTACGATGTAACCGGTTCCCTGTGTGAGAACAATGATAAATTTGCCATTGACCGAATGCTTCCCGAGATTGAAATCGGCGATTATCTTGCAATTCATGATACCGGAGCCCACGGCTTTGCAATGGGATACAATTACAATGGAAAACTGAAGAGTGCAGAGCTTTTGCTGCGGGAGGACGGCAGCGTGAAGCTGATCCGCAGAGCGGAGACTCCCAGAGACTATTTTGCAACCTTTGATTGCCTCGACATCTATGACAAATTTGAGTTTTAAGGAGAAGAAAGGATGCGTTATCCGGAGAACCTTCACCCGGGCGGCACAATAGGATTTGTGGCACCGTCCCTGGGCTGTGCTACCGAACCTTACAAGAGTGCTTTTCAAAACGCCCAGAAGATTCTGAAAGAAATGGGATATTCCCTGGATCTGGGGCCTAATTGCTACGCAGCTGAAGGAATCGGAATCAGCAATTCCCCCAAGGCCTGCGCAGAAGAGCTGGAGACCTGGTATTCGCGTTCTCAGAATGATGTGCTGATTTCCTGCGGCGGCGGAGAACTGATGAACGAGACAATTTCCGCAGTGGACTTTACAAGGATCGCGCAGGCGAAGCCAAAATGGTATATGGGATATTCCGACAATACAAACATGGTTTTCCTTCTGACAACGCTTTGTGACACAGCTGCGGTGTACGGACCCTGTGCCGGTACCTTCGGAATGGAACCCTGGCATGAATCGGTTATGGATGCACTTCAGATTCTGACCGGGGAACGGGATACTGTTTGCGGATACGATCTCTGGGAGAAGGAACGCCAGAAGTGTGAAGAGAATCCACTGCTTCCCTACAAGGTGGAGGAGAAGAGAATCAGCTTCGCCTATCCGAACGGACGGAATATGCTTACGGAGGGAGAAACACTTCGGATGAGCGGAAGACTTCTCGGGGGATGCCTGGACGTGCTGGTCAATATCTGCGGTACCCGTTTTGATCATGTGGAGGAGTTTGTGCACAAGTACAGGGAGGATGGGATTGTATGGTTCCTGGAGGCTTGCGACCTCAATGTGTTTGCCATACGAAGAGCCCTCTGGCAGCTCAAGGAAGCAGGGTGGTTTCGGAATGCCAGAGGATTTCTCATCGGACGTCCCGGCACCTTCGGACAGGAGATCTTCGGACTGGACCAATATCAGGCGGTACTGGGAGTGCTGGGTGATCTGGGGCTTCCTGTTATCATGGATCTCGACATCGGACATCTGCCACCCATGATGCCCCTTATTGTGGGAAGTATGGCGGATGTAAGATTTTGCAACAATGAAATCAGAATTCAGATGAAAAAGGTTTTATAAAAGATTTGGTTGACAACAAGAAAGCTGCTGTGATAATATACATCTGTTGTCAAGCGCAGGAGTGGCGGAATGGCAGACGCATCAGACTCAAAATCTGACGTAGGTGACTATGTGTGGGTTCAAGTCCCATCTCCTGCATACGGAAGCGTTCATGATTTGGAATGGACGCTTCCTTTTTGTTGTACTTTTATGGGAATACGTGTTATACTATTTTTAAGTATGTGTATTGATCAGAAAGCCGGAGGATGTGCCGAATGAAATGCACGCAGTTCGAAAAAATGATTCCCGATTTCATTCAAAAGAAGATGGATTTTGTGACGTTGGAGAGTTTTTGCAGGCATGCTGATTCCTGTGAGAATTGCAAGGAAGAACTGACCATTCAGTTCCTGGTCACAGAGGGTATGCAACGGCTGGAAGAAGGGGAAGCGTTCGACCTTCAGCGGGAGATGGATTTGCGTATGGAACAGGCATGGAAGACGGTAAATCGCAATAACCAGTGCTTGAAAATAGGCACGCTTTTTGAGTTTGCGGCAGTTGCCGCAGTGACTGTTGCATTGGTGTGGATTTTATGGTAGGGGGAATTTCGATGGCAGAAAAGCTCGTCCTGATCGACGGACACAGTATATTGAACAGAGCATTCTACGGGGTACCCGACCTGACGAACGCAGAGGGACTTCACACGAATGCAATTTACGGATTTTTAAATATCCTGTTCAAGATTCTCGAGGAAGAAAAGCCCGAGTATCTTGCGGTGGCATTTGATGTACATGCCCCCACGTTTCGTCATGAGATGTATGAGGCCTATAAGGGAACCAGAAAGGCAATGCCGGATGAACTGCGTGAACAGGTTCCCGTTATGAAGGATGTCCTGCGGGCAATGCAGGTTCCGATTTATGAGAAGGCAGGGTTAGAAGCTGATGATATCCTCGGCACCTTGGCCAGGAAATCCGAGGCCGAGGGTATGGAGGTTTCACTGGTTTCCGGCGACCGTGATCTTTTGCAGATTGCCACGGATCACATCAAGATTCGTATACCAAAGACCAAGCGGACGGGTACGGAGATTGAAGATTATTATGCGGAAGATGTACAGAAGGCTCTCCTTGTCACGCCGAAGCAGTTCATTGAATTGAAAGCATTGATGGGAGATACGGCGGATAATATTCCGGGTGTTCCAAAGATTGGCGAGAAAACAGCCACCGCACTGATGGTAGAGTACGGGTCCCTGGAAGAAATCTATGCACATGTCGATGAGATCAGCAAAAAGAGTGTCCGGGATTCCCTGGTGGAGAACCGCAATCTGGCGGAACTGAGCCGGGAGCTTGCAACGATTAAAACAGATTGTGATATCGCATTGGATCGTGAAACAGCCGGAGCGCGGGATTATTTTACGCCTGAGGCGTACGCACTGTTTAAACGCTTAGAGTTCAAAAATATGCTCAGCCGATTTGAAGCACAGGATGGTGCAGGGGAGGAGCATCTCAAGGATTCTTTTCGAATGCTTCCTGATTTTGAAACCTTTCGGGCGAAAATGACGGCGGCGCAGGGAGAGAGGGGAATCGGTCTTAGTCTGGCGCTCACAGGGGGGCATAACAATGCGCGGCTTCTCGGGGTGGCGCTCTCAACAGAGGAGGAAACCTGGTTTTATGCGACGGAAAAGCCCGGCACAAAATTGCCGGACGAAAATGAGCAGCTGACTCTCTTTGCGCCGGCAGCCGTTGAGCAAAATCCCGACTTGCCCGGGATCCGGGAGTGTATTTTGCAGTTGAGCCGCAGTACACCGATTTCCACCTTTCAGATCAAGGGCCAGTACGCGTTTCTCGACACGGAGACGACATCACGGTATTTTGATATTCTGATTGCGGCCTATCTTTTGAATCCGCTCAAGAATGATTATGAAATCGACAGCATTGCCTCGGAGCATTTGGGAAAAATCCTGCCCGGGCGTACGGAGATCTTTGGGAAGAAATCCGTAAAGCAACTTCTGGATGAGGATCCGAAGAAGGCTGCCGAATACTATTGTTATGCGGCATGGACCGCCCGAAATGCCCGGGATGTACTCACCGACAAACTGAAAAAATCCGGTATGATGACACTGATGACGGATATTGAGATGCCCTTATCCCTGGTCCTTTTTGATATGGAGCGGGAAGGGGTTGCGGTGCGCCGTGAAGAACTGAAGGCATACGGAGATGCGCTTGTCAGTCAGATCCGGGAATTGGAGAAGAGAATCCATACGCTTTCCGGATGTGAATTCAATATCAACTCTCCGAAACAGTTGGGAGAAGTGCTCTTTGAAACCCTTAAACTTCCGGGCGGCAGAAAGACCAAGACGGGCTACTCCACGGCGGCGGATGTGCTGGAGAAACTGGCAGCGGAGCATCCCATTGTAAAGGATATCCTGGAATACCGCGCTCTGACAAAACTGAAATCCACATATGCGGACGGCCTTGCCGCCTACATCGGACCGGATGAGCGCATTCATACCAATTTTAATCAGACCATAACAGCCACGGGACGTATCAGCTCCACGGAGCCGAATCTCCAGAACATTCCCATGCGCACGGAACTTGGAAGGCAACTGCGCAAGGTGTTTGTCCCGAGAGAGGGCTGCGTGCTTATGGATGCGGACTATTCGCAGATTGAACTGAGAGTGCTGGCGCATATGTCCGGGGATGAACAATTGATTGAAGCCTATCGCATGGACGAGGACATTCATCGCATCACGGCATCCAAGGTATTTCACACGCCCTTTGAGGAAGTGACGGATCTGCAAAGACGCAATGCCAAGGCTGTCAATTTCGGTATTGTATATGGTATCAGTTCGTTTGGCTTAAGTCAGGATCTGAGTATTACTCCGAAGGAGGCCGCAGCCTATATCGAGCAGTATTTTGCAACCTATCCGAAGGTTAAGGAATTCTTGGACAAACTGGTGGCAGATGCCAAAGAGAATGGTTACATCACTACGATGTTTGGCAGAAGACGACCTATTCCGGAACTGTCCTCCTCGAATTTTATGCAGCGTTCCTTCGGGGAACGTGTGGCAATGAATTCACCCATCCAGGGCACGGCGGCGGATATCATCAAGATTGCAATGATCAGGGTTTGGAAAGCGCTTAGGGATACAGGGCTAAAATCCAGGTTGATTCTGCAGGTGCATGACGAACTGGTCCTTGAAACTTATGAAGATGAGCTGGATGCGGTACGTGATATTTTGGCAGACAATATGAGATCGGCGGCAGATCTGGCGGTGACCCTGGAGGTGGATCTGCATACCGGAGCCAACTGGTACGAGGCAAAGTAAATGAAATTTATCGGAATAACCGGAGGAATCGGAGCAGGAAAATCCGAGATCCTCCGCTACATAGGCAGACACTATAAATGTGAGATTTACCTTGCGGACGAGGTTGCCCATTTGGTAAAACGAGCCGGGACGGAATGTTTTCAAAAGCTTGTTGCTCTCTGCGGTAGAAAGATAGTGGGAGCGGACGGCGAGATTGATAAGACGGCGCTGGCCGACAGGATCTTTGCGGATCCGGTTCTCTTAGACGGGGTGAATGCAATCGTACATCCCGCCGTACAGGATTTTTTGTTGAGAAAGTATGAAGAGGCCAAGGGAAATATCGAAGTAGAACTGTTCTTTGTGGAAGCAGCTCTTTTGATTGAGACGGGGTATGGCAGGTATGTGGATGAGATGTGGTATGTTTACGCCGACCGCAGTGTGCGTAAGAAACGTCTGTCCGAGAGTCGCGGTTATTCCCTGAAGAAGATTGAGAACATCATGGAGAAACAGCTTTCCGAGGAAGAATTCCGCAGGAACTGTGATTTTGTGATCGACAACAGCAAAGACCTGGAAAGTGCATTCCGGGCAATTGATAAGAGACTGGAGGCATATACATGGCTGGAGTGAGAGAGAGTCAGGGACAACTTGTGTTTGGACTGGACATCGGAACCCGCAGTATTGTGGGCACGGTCGGTTATCTGAACAACGGTAAGTTTCATGTGCTGGCGGTTCGCAGCAAGGAACATGAGACGAGAGCCATGCTGGACGGACAGATTCATGATATCGGTAAGGTCAGCGAAACCATTGTACAGGTCAGAAAACAACTGGAGGAGGATCTGAACAAGGAGCTTACGGAAGTGTGTATCGCTGCTGCAGGACGTGTTCTGCGCACTGTGACCACTCATGTGGAGGAGACCTTCGACAGAGATCGGGAAGTGACGGACGAGGATGTATATTCCCTGTCTACCCTGGGCGTTGAGAGAGCCTACGAAGAATTTGTAAAAACCGATGATACAGAGATGAAGTTTTACTGCGTGGGGTACACGCCCATGCGGTACTATATGAACGGCTATCAGATCGGCAATCTGGAAGGGCATAAGGCAAAGGTGATTGCCATGGATCTGATTGCCACATTTTTGCCGGATGATGTGGTGGACGGGTTATACAAGGCGGTAGAGATGGCAGGACTTCATGTTGCCAATCTGACATTGGAGCCTATTGCGGCAATTCAGGTGGCAATTCCGGAAAAGTTCCGTATGTTGAATATGGCGCTTGTGGATGTGGGGGCAGGAACCAGCGATATATCGATTACGAAAGAGGGAACAATCACGGCCTACGGAATGATTCCGTTAGCCGGGGACAGCCTCACGGATGTTATTGTGCAGCATTGTCTGGTGGATTTTGAAACCGCAGAGCAGATCAAGCGGTCCGTGGGTGTAAAGGATGTGATCGAATACCTGGATATCATTGGACTACCCCAGACAATTACTTCCGAACAGGTCCTGGAGCTTCTGGATGAGAATATTTCCAGAATGGCACAGATGGCGGCGGAATGTATCAAAGAGTTAAACGGAGACAAAGCAGTAAGCGCCGTGTTTGTGGTGGGTGGCGGCGGAGTGATTCCCGGATATACTGAGAAATTGGCTGCGGAGCTCGGTATCGTCAAAGAGCGTGTCGTAATCCGAGGAGAGGAGGTCATGCAGAATATCCTCTTTGAAGTGGAGGACGCGAGCAGGGATTCCCTCATGGTAACGCCCATTGGGATCTGCTTGAGCTATTATGAGCAGAGTAACAGCTTTATCTACGCGGAGTTTAACAAAGAACGTGTGAAGCTGTATGACAACGGACGCCTTTCGGTTGCAGACGCGGCGGTACAGGCGCAGTTTGCCAATGAAGACCTCTTCCCCAAGCGTGGATGTGCGTTGACCTTTACAGTTAATGGAAGAAGCAGAATGATCCGTGGATCTCAGGGAGAGGCAGCGGTGATCCGCGTGAACGGTGAAAATGCGGATCTCTACACACAGATCCACAATTCGGATCGCATCGAAGTGATTGCTTCAACGGCGGGAGCACCTGCCGAATTAGAACTGGGGAAGCTGGCCGAGATGGGCGAACAGTTACATATTGCAGTGAACGGGAAGCGGGTGGAATTACCCAAGACGGCAGAGGTAAACGGCACCCGGGAATACGAATTTTACATGGTGCACGAAGGAGACGATATTCAGATTCGCAATTATTATACAGTGGAGGAAATTGCAGGATTTCTGGATATTCCCATGGGCGGAGACATTCGCGTCAACGATACTGCAGCAAAGCCGGATACCAGGGTTTATGAGAATTTCACCGTGAGCTGGGATATGGAATTCCCTGCGACAGGAGATGTTTACGAGCAGTCCCTTGACAATGAGGATGAGCCGGACCCGCAACAGGATGACGAGCTGACGGCATCAGAACCCATTGCCATGGATGTGATCATCAATCAGAAGCCGGTTACCCTCACAGGAAAAACAGAATATGTCTTTGTGGATGTATTTGACTTTATCGAATTTGACCTGAAGGCCTCCGGTGGGCGTTCCATTGTCACGCTTTTAAACGGAGTGAACGCCGACTACATGGCCCGGCTTAAGCAGGGAGACCGCATCGATATTTACTGGAAATAGAAAGCGAGAAACGACATGAGATTGTGCAGTATAGCCAGCGGAAGCAGCGGAAACTGTATTTACGCGGGAAGCGATGCAACCCATATCCTCGTGGATGTGGGAATCAGCGGGAAACGGGTGGAAATGGGGCTTGCCAAGCTGGGCATTGCCGGTTCGGAACTGGACGGCATTCTGATCACGCATGAACACGCGGATCATGTGAGCGGACTCGGTGTAATCGCCAGAAAATACGGTGTTCCGATCTATGCGACACGGGGGACGATAAACGCCCTGCGCAGGATGAACGGAACGGGTAAACTGGAGGATGATCTTTTCCATGAAATACATGAGGATGAGAAGTTCACGATCAAGGATCTTGTGATCGCGCCCATGCAGATCTCGCACGATGCCGCACAGCCGGTGGCGTATCGTATTGCATACGGTGACAAACGGGTGGGAATCTGTACGGACCTTGGCTGCTACAATGATTATACCGCGGAATGCTTAAAGGGAATGGATGCACTTTTGATCGAAGCAAATCACGATGTGAATATGCTTCAGGTAGGTCCCTATCCATATTATTTAAAGCAGCGCATTCTGGGAGACCGGGGGCATTTGTCCAATGAGAATTCCGGGAGACTTCTCTCCAGGATACTCCATGACAAGCTGCAGACCATCCTTCTGGGACATCTATCGAAAGAAAACAATCTTCCGGAGCTTGCTTATGAGGCGGTTCGAATGGAGATTACAATGGGGGACAATCCATATCGGGCGGATGATTTCCGCATGCTCGTGGCGCCCAGAAGCGAAATGTCGCCGATTGTCGAACTGCTCTAGACATTCTGTGCGGGGGTAATGTATAATGGATGCGTTAGAGAAGCAAACGTAAAGCGCATGGCTCTGCTTGGCAGAGTTACAGAAAATAGAAAGAAAACAGGGATGAGGAGAAAGACATGAAGAAAACAATCATTACGGTAGTTGGCAAAGACACAGTGGGCATTATTGCCAAGGTATGTACCTATCTGGCAGAAAACGATATCAATATTCTGGATATTTCCCAGACTATTGTACAGGGATATTTTAATATGATGATGATCGTGGACACCAACAATACTCCCAAGTCGTTCGGGGATATGGCCGACGAGCTGGCAGCGATCGGACAGCAGATCGGCGTCGTTATTAAGTGCCAGAAGGAAGAGATCTTTGATTCCATGCACCGCATTTAATACCGGGTATATCCGATTTTTGCAAAGAGACGGCGAAGGAGAGGACACATAAACATGATCAATCAATATGAAGTAATTGAGACCAATGAGATGATCGAGAGAGAGAATCTGGATGTGCGCACCATTACTCTGGGGATCAGCCTTTTGGATTGCATAGATTCCAATCTCGAGAGTTTGAATGAAAAGATTTATACAAAAATATATGAGGCGGCGAAGGATCTTGTAAAAACAGGAGAGGAGATTTCCCGCGAGTTCGGTATTCCCATTGTCAATAAGAGAATTTCCGTGACTCCCATTGCACTGATCGGCGGTGCTGCCTGCAGGACCGTGGAAGATTTTGCGAGCATTGCGAAGACCCTGGATAGGGTGGCACACGAGGTTGGCGTGAATTTCATCGGAGGCTATTCCGCTCTGGTAAGCAAAGGCATGACCCCTGCAGATGAACTGTTGATCCGATCCATTCCGCTTGCGCTTTCCACCACGGAGCGAGTGTGCAGTTCCGTGAATCTGGGATCCACCCGAACCGGTATCAACATGGATGCGGTTAAGCTGATGGGAGAGATGATCCTCCAGACCGCAGAGTATACCAAAGAGGAGGATTCCCTGGGATGTGCAAAGCTGGTGGTATTCTGCAATGCGCCGGATGATAACCCGTTCATGGCAGGTGCTTTTCACGGTGTTACCGAGGCAGACAAGATTATCAATGTGGGGGTCAGTGGTCCCGGTGTTGTCAAGACCGCACTGGAAAAGGTGCGCGGCGAGAATTTTGAGGTGCTGTGCGAGACCATTAAAAAGACTGCCTTCAAGGTGACCCGTGTGGGTCAGCTGGTTGCGCAGGAGGCGTCCAAGATGCTGAATGTTCCTTTCGGAATCGTGGATCTTTCCCTTGCTCCCACACCGGCGATCGGTGACTCTGTTGCAGACATTCTGTGTGAGATCGGCCTGGAATATGCCGGGGCACCCGGAACAACGGCAGCCCTCGCCCTTTTGAATGACCAGGTGAAAAAGGGCGGTGTAATGGCTTCCTCTTATGTGGGCGGATTGAGCGGTGCTTTCATTCCGGTGAGTGAAGATCAGGGAATGATTGACGCGGTGACGGCAGGTGCACTGACCCTTGAAAAGCTGGAGGCGATGACCTGCGTGTGCTCCGTAGGACTGGATATGATTGCGATTCCCGGGGATACCAAGGCAACGACAATCTCCGGAATCATAGCAGATGAGATGGCGATCGGCATGGTCAATCAGAAGACAACCGCAGTGCGCATTATTCCGGTAATCGGTAAAGGTGTCGGAGAGAATGTTGAGTTCGGCGGACTTTTGGGTCATGCGCCCATCATGCCCGTCAATCCCTTCTCCTGCGACGCGTTTGTGAACCGCGGCGGAAGAATCCCTGCACCCATCCACAGCTTCAAAAATTAGGAATCGACATTTGGGTTCCGTAGTGGCGCGCAGTCGATGCAGCCATCCGGATCAAACAATCACAATGGGAGTGCGATACTCGTTGGGGATCGCACTCTTTTTTTGTGCCCCTTTTGAAAAAGTAAGGGAACTGTGATAGATGTCGCTTGCCAGAATATCCTTATTCAGGAGGTTTCGGGCATCCGGATTCAGTTGCGCAGAAGCATCGGCGAGCTTCGTGATCATGGGAAGGGATGCATTCCGGTGAATGGCTGACAACAGATCGGAGGATTCCCGACGAAAGCCCAATATGCGGGCGTAGGGAACATAATCCATCTGCTTACATTTCTGCAGATCCTCATTTTTCAGATCCAGAAGAATGTGAATGAGGCAACGGCTGATGCGTGTGTACGTCATATCCTTACTTTTAAGACGATTGCAGAAATCGTCAAAGGAAGTAAAATACTCAAGGTTGGATAGAATTCGATCGGAGAGGGCGTCTGAGACATCAAGATATTGGGTATAGCCCTCGGAACGCATGGAAAGCAATTTGTAGTACAGCATGGGGGTCAGCATCCCGGTGTCCGCATATCCGTTTCGAGTGAGCGCTGTTTTCAGGATCTCAAAGGACTCGACGGGGAGTTTGCTATTTAATACGGAGACATCCTGCCCGGCACGCAGTGCCTGACGGATCGCGAGCGCAGAGCAGTGCTTGTGTTCGTCACTGATGTGGGCATCGTTGTAATCACTTCCCTGGCGTGTGAGCGTTACCGGCTCAATGGAGCTGCCAAAGTAAAGAAGTGCCTTCAAGTATTCAATGGAGAGAATGTTGTTGGGCAGAGTGAGCACACTCCGGTATTCATCCAGTTCGGGACAGAACTGAAGCAGTGCCTCCGTTCGTGCGGTGGGGTAGCTTAGCCCCCTTCGGAGACGGTCGCGTAAAAGCTCTCTATATTCTTCCGGTTCTTCGTACAGAATGGCGGCAATTCTGCGGAGAATATCCAGATCACCGGATTCGCTTCCAAAGCACAGATGGGTGACCACGCCGAGCTTGTCCAGCAGGCGAATGCTTCCTTTGGCAAAGAGTTCGGCACTGGATGCGGCATAGATCACGGGAAGCTCCAGCACAAGATCGGCTCCGCAGCGCAGTGCGGACTCGGCGCGGGCAAATTTGTCAATCAGTGCAGGAGTGCCTCTTTGGACGAAATTACCGCTCATGACAACAATCGTATAGTCTGAACCGGTTATCTTACCGGCCATATCCAGATGGTATTTGTGACCGTTGTGAAAAGGGTTATATTCGGCTACAATGCCCGTTACCTTCATGCGTTTCCCTCCAAAAGCAGAATTATCGAAATACCGACAAAAAGTATCAAAAACGTCTGTGAAAAAAATAACATAGTTGAAAGCGTTTACATTGTGATAGACAAAAGGTTTTCGGAAATGCGTAAAGATTTCTTTGTATCGGAAAATGTACAATTTTACGCACATTTTTCCTTGTTTCTTGTCTCTGTATTTAGTATAATATATCCATCCGGGTTTGTTAAGAGCATTTTTGGCAAATTGAAAGAATACAAAGAGAAAGCGGAGTTACCGCCGGAAAGGAGAAAGGATATGTCATACATTGACACGATCAAAGAGAGAGCCAGACTGGATAAGAAGACAATCGTCCTGCCTGAGTCCAACGACAAGAGAACGCTTCTTGCCGCAGCTAAGATTATGGAGGAGGGAATTGCCAACATTATCATGATCGGTGATGAAGAGAAGATTATGGATGGTGCAGGCTGGCTGGAGGTTGATCTCTCCGGTATTCAGGTGGTCAATCCCAAGACGACTCCCAAGCTTGATGATTATGTGAATCTGCTCTATGAGACCAGAAAATCAAAGGGCATGACGCAGGAGAAGGCCCGTGACATTCTGCTGAACGACTTTTTGACCTTCGGTATTGTCATGGTTAAGGCAAATGATGCAGACGGCATGGTAGCCGGTGCCTGCCACTCCACCGCAGATACGCTTAGGCCTGCCCTGCAGATATTAAAGACTGCCCCCGGTGTCAAGCTGGTTTCCGCTTTCTTCGTTATGGATACTCAGTTTAAGGACATGGGCGACAATGGTGCGTTTCTGTTTGCCGACTGTGGTTTGAATCAGGATCCCACAGCGGAAGAACTGGCAGCAATTGCCGATTCCTCCTCCAGAAGCTTCAAGGCATTGATCGGACCCAAACCGGTGATCGCAATGTTGAGTCATTCCACCAAGGGAAGTGCCAAGCATGCCCTGGTTGACAAGGTTGTGGAAGCAACCCGCATCGCGCATGAGGAATATCCCCACCTGACACTGGACGGAGAACTGCAGCTGGATGCCGCTCTGGTTCCTTCTGTAGCCAAGTCCAAGGCACCCGGAAGCCCGGTAAACGGCAAGGCGAATGTCTTGATCTTCCCGAACCTGGATGCCGGAAACATCGGTTACAAGCTGGTTCAGAGATTGGGTGGTGCGGAGGCTTACGGGCCCATGCTTCAGGGAATTGCGAAGCCTGTCAACGACCTCTCCCGCGGATGCTCCTGGGAGGACATTGTTGGTGTTGTTGCACTTACCGCCGTGCAGGCTCAGTTAGTATAGGTAATTGAAGTATAGCAGAGAAAGGAAAACGATAGAATGAATATTCTGGTTATCAACTGTGGAAGCTCTTCCCTGAAATATCAGGTGATCAATTCGGACACCGAACAGTGCATTGCAAAAGGTCTTTGTGAGAGAATCGGAATCGACGCAAGCCAGATTTCTTACACACCCGCAGGCGGAGAGAAGGAGGTTACCGTAACTCCCATGCCCGATCACACCGAAGCGATCCGATTGGTTTTGGAAGCTCTGACCAATCCGAGAACCGGTGTTGTCAAAAGTCTGGATGAGATCGGTGCCGTTGGTCATCGTGTAGTACACGGCGGTGAGAAATTTGCACAGTCCACGCTTCTAAACGATGCTGTAATGGCTGCCATCGAGGAGTGTAACGACCTGGCCCCTCTTCACAATCCTGCCAACATTATCGGCATCAACGCCTGCAGGAAGCTGATGCCCACAACACCTATGGTTGCGGTGTTTGATACTGCCTTCCATCAGACCATGCCGGAGGAGGCATATATGTACGGCCTCCCTTATGAGTATTATCAGAAATACAAAATTCGCCGTTACGGTTTCCACGGAACCAGTCATTCCTATGTATCCAAGAAGGCTGCCGAGGTGCTTGGAAAGAAATACGAGGATCTGAAGATCATTGTATGTCACCTTGGAAACGGAGCCAGCGTATCTGCGGTGAAGAACGGAAAATGTGTCGATACCTCCATGGGACTTACCCCTCTCGAGGGCCTTATTATGGGGACTCGTTCGGGTGACCTGGATCCTGCGATTCTGGAATTTATCGCGCATAAGGAGAATAAAAATATTGACGAGATCATGACGATCCTGAACAAGAAGTCCGGCGTACTGGGACTTTCTGACAATTTGTCTTCCGATTTCCGTGACCTTGAGGCGGGCTATAACAATGGTGACGAGAATGCCAGCCGTACCTTGAAGACCTTCTGCTATCGTGTTGCCAAGTACATCGGCTCTTACGTGGCTGCCATGAATGGTGTTGATGTGATTTGCTTTACCGCCGGTGTGGGCGAGAATGCCCCTCTGGTGCGCAGCATGGTGTGTGATTATCTCGGGTATCTGGGAGTTTCGATTGATAAGGATGCCAATGCCAAACGCGGCGAGGATATCGCGATTACCACGCCCGACAGCAGAACTACCGTCATGGTAATTCCCACCAATGAGGAACTTGCGATTGCAAGAGAAACCGTAAGACTTGTAAAATAGTCCGCATAAACGGTGGAATAACGAAGACAGCGGAATACCATAGAGCATACCGGGAGAACCCCGACAGAGTAATCTGTCGGGGTTTTTGCATAACTTTTGCATCATTTTCGGAAAAGAATTGAGAAGCGCAAAATGAAATGGTATACTGAAAACTGCGTGAAATCGGATGAAAGGAGGAAGCAGAGTGAAAAAAGTCAGAAATACGCTTTTCTGCATTACAATGACATTGATCCTGGCTGTTTCGGTTCAAAATACAACTGCATCTGCTTCTTCCCAATCAAACGGAGCGGAGGTCGCACTGCAGTATGCAGTTTTTCTGGAACGCGTGGAAGGCATAGAACGGATCGAAGATATTGAAGCGAATGGCTTTGACATTGTCACAAGACATGTGTTTGATATCAATCTGCAGGTTCCTAAATTGCTTTCCCGAGGGGATGAGCAGAATGCATTACCGCAGAAACCGCAGATTGCGGAACCGATACATCTCCCGATAGAGGAGACGGCGAGGGAAGAGCCGGAGGAAACGGTGGTCAGACCGGTTCAGTACGATCGTATTGATCCGCAGGATCTTATTGCAGTATCCAACAATCCGGTTGTCCGGTTCTTTGTCGCAATTGATCGGACGACACATCGTGTGGTTGTTTTTCTGGCTGACGCAAACGGAAAAATTGTGTACCGGAATGAGCAGCTGGAGTGTAATTATGTGTACCGCGGGGAAGTGAATCAGCCGGTCAGGGATATGGTGTCTGTGGCATTTCGTGATGTCAACGGTGATAATCTGACGGATATTATTCTGATTGCGGGATGTGAAAATGAATCCGGCGACTACAAAGGAAAAACGTATAAGGTTGGTGAGGTCCTGTTTCAGACGGCAAATCAGGATGAGGACGACAAACTGAATATCGAAGAGGTCAACTTCTACCGGGATTGGCGGATCAATGACAAACTCAATCGCTTTGATATGAACAAGAGTGCGGAGTGCATTATCACGTTTGTCAGAGATGGCAGATCTACGGAATTTCTATATACCGCCTCCACGGAACAGGAATTGTTGGATCATGGCTTTCGGGTTGTTGCAGAACAGAGCTACATGAGAACCTATGAAAAGCTTGGTAAACTAAAGGTTCTGCCGGGATTTTTTACCATATCGGATTATGATATCTTCATGATTTATATGGTCAATGAGCAGGGAGACATCGTCTGGAGTTTTCAGCCCATGGGCGATTTCGATAACCTGTACTCTCTGAAGGGAATGAGTGCCAGGGACCTGGACGGAGATGGCATGAAAGATCTGGCTGTTCTGGCAAAATACAGCAGAGAGGATGAGACAGGGCATCAGATTGTTGAGACCCGATGCTCGATCTACTATCAGAGAACAGGCGGATTTGTTGCGGATACGGGCTTTGTTGAGAATTATGTCTGTACCGGTGAAGAGACAATGGAAGAAATGGTGAACGCCATACGGGCGTACTGGGAGTGGAACATAGATGATAAAAATACTGATCGTGGATGATGAGAAACCGATATGTGATTTAATCGATATTAATCTGTCAGCAGCGGGGTATTGCTGCAAAAGTGTGCAGGACGGACTGAAGGCGCTGGATATGATTGAATCAGAACAGTTTGATCTGATTTTGCTGGATGTGATGTTGCCGGGGGCCTGTGGTTATGACATTATGGAGTACATCCGTCCGCTGAAAATTCCGGTGATCTTTATCACAGCCAAACACGAGGTGAAGGACCGGGTCAAAGGGCTGAAACTGGGGGCGGAGGATTATCTGGTGAAACCCTTTGAGGTGGTGGAGCTGATCGCAAGGGTTGAAGTCGTTCTCCGCAGATATAACAAAACGGCAAAGATTCTCACCGCAGGTGATGTGGAGGTGGATACCGAGGCGCGAAAGGTTACCAAAGCCGGTGTTCCCGTGGTACTTACCAATAAGGAATATGGTTTGCTGGTTCTCTTTATCCGCAATAAAAACGTGGCGCTGTTTAAAGAAACGCTGTACGAGAAAGTGTGGGAGAATGAGTATTTTGCGGACAGTCGTACCCTGGAGCTTCATGTACAGAGACTTCGTCGTAAGATGGGGTGGGAGAAATGCCTGGTTGCAGTCTATAAAGTCGGATATCGTTTGGAGATTGACTGAATATGAAATTTGCTTACAAAATATTGGCCTGCACGATTATTATTATGGCAGTAGCGCTCGGCTTCAGCGGATTCTTTCTGGTAAACAAGACATTTGAGGTTTCCATGAATCGTGAGATCGGACGGGCCATGGATGAAAACAGTATATTGCAGTATGCTTTTGAAGCTGCGGCACTGAATGTCCCGTCGCGCTATGATGTGTTGCAGGATCGTACCATCGGTCAGATCGGACGAAGTCTGGAAAACGGAGGACAGACCGGAGGAAGACTTCTGCGGATTTCGGATGAGAACCGTACTACACTCTATGTCAGTGACGGTTTTGACAAAGATGAGGATTTCCTGAGCGGAATCGATGATCAGACACGGATTTATCAGGTGATCCGGCAGGATAAGCGGTATTATGTCAAGACCGGTGCGGTATTCTATGCCCTGGACAGAACCCTGTATCTGGAGACCATGAAAGATGTGACGGAAGTATATGCGGAACGTGCGGAGGGGTTTGAGACATATCGGCGCGTCACTCTGGCAGTGCTTGCACTCAGCTCGATTGTCATGTTCTTCATCGCTTTTTTCCTGACCCGTCCCATCCGGCAGCTGATCAAGGCGACTGAGAAAATGCGCTCCGGCGACTTCGGTTTTCGGGCTGAGGTGGTCGGTAATGACGAGATGAGTCAGCTGACCAGCGATTTCAATCTGATGGCCAATACGATTGAGAAGAATATTTCGACACTGGAGGATGAGGTACGAGCCAGAGAAGACTTTATTGCAGCCTTTTCTCACGAATTAAAGACACCACTCACTGCGATCATCGGATATGCGGATCTGTTGCGCAGCAGAAAGCTGGATGAGGAGAAGCATTTTCTCTCAGCCAACTACATCTATACCGAGGGAAAGCGGTTGGAGACTATGGCCTTTCGACTTCTGGATATTATCGTGACGAAGCGAACAGGAATCGAACTGCAGAGAATCTGTGTTGCGGAGCTGTTTGAATATCTCAGGGAAATGTACAGCGAAAATTCTTTGTACGAGCTACGGATCGACTATGAACCGGGCGAGGTGAATGTCGAAGTTAATCTGATGAAATCCGTTCTGGTGAACCTGGTTGATAATGCCTGTAAGGCGTCCAAAGAAGGAAGCAGGGTCGAAATCTACGGAAGAAAACTTTCGGAGGGCTATCGGATTAGCGTGAAGGATTATGGTGTGGGGATTGCACCGGAAGAACAAAGGAAGATATTGGAAGCCTTCTATATGGTGGATAAATCCAGATCAAGAAGCAGAAACGGTGCCGGACTGGGTCTTACCTTGTGCAGCAGTGTCTTGCTTCTTCACGATAGTCGGCTGGAGATTGAGAGTACACCGGGAGAGGGCAGCCTGTTTTCGTTTGTACTAAAGAGTAAGGAGGCAGAGGAACATGCATAAGATTTCATTTCGTTCGGCAATTCTTTACCTCGCAGCGTTCATCGTGGTGATTGCGGTTGCCATGCTGGCTGTCCTCGGACCGGAAAGATTTGCTCGATACTATGATCGTATGATGCTGAACCGCATTAATACAGAGGCGGCGGAGAGTGCCAATGAAGCTTTCCGCTATTCTCTGGATGTCAATGAGAAACTTAATATACTTTCCAGATGTCTCAATTCCCAGGTGCTTGCGGAGAGTGAGTCAAGTGCCGCTACGCATATGGAAAATGAAAATCTCGGATACGATTCCCTGAATGGTACGTATGCTTTTGTTGAGAACAAACAGGGCCCTTCGGATAAGGAGATTACGGAAGCGGATATCTATGACAGATGTAACGAAAAGCTTGCCCACATGTGGGAGATTGGCATTTTGCCCGGAAAGGTGAAGGAACTGTCAAAGGATTCCTATGATGCGGTATTGTATTCGGCAATCGATGTGTTGGATCCCAGAAACAGTGTGTCAGTCTGGAAAGTGAGTCTTTCCACCGGCAAGCAGAACGCAGATAAATCCGGAAGGCTTTTGGATGCTTATGTGGATGCCCAGACAGGGCAATTCTATGAATTCTACGTGCGCACGCAGACACAGTGGGATGCGTTGGATCCGGATGCAATCGTAGAACTGTGGAGAACCGAACTGGGACTTGTGGAGCCGGAAGAATTCGATTCCTCCAATCCGCTTTTGGAGACAACGCCGTATTTTGAAAAATATCGTTTCCCCTGTACCGAAGAGGCGGGGACGGTGGTGACCATCGGCTTTTATGAGGGAATCAATGAGTTGTTCTTAAAGATAGCAAGATAAACCAATGAGATGATGCACATTTTATGCAAAAAGCATGACCAAACGATGCAAAAAGTATGATGTTTTGACGGTGCGGGAAGAAATTGCGGAGCGCATGACTAAGCAGGGGTATCTCTATTATGACTGGAATGCCAGCCTGGAGGATGCCTCCAGGCAAAATGACCCGGAGAAGCTTTTGCAGAATGCCAGGGAGAGTACGCTCGGAAGACGGCGTATTATCATGCTGGGTCACGATGCCGTCTACAATACAACGATTTGTCTGCAGAGTCTGATTGATGAATTCCCGGAGTATCAGATGCTTCCGCTGGATGATACAGTGGAACCGATACAATTTTCGATGAAATAATGTAAAAAAAGCTTGACTTTATGACGTTGAAGCGGTAATATGATAAAAAATCAATAGCGGACACAAACCATAGATGTGGAGATAAAAACAGAACGTGCGCTTACAGAGAGACCGGATGCTGAGAAAGGTTGGAAATGCAGACTGTTAAATGGACCACGGAGGGCATAGTGAACGAAGCCGGGAGGTTTTTAGTATTCTATGACGTCGGACCCGCGTGAGAGGTCAAGGATATGTTGGTATCCGGTAAGGGCACGTGTGAGCGTGAAGCAAGGTGGCACCGCGGGAAATGGTAAACCCGTCCTTGGCAGATTGAAGAAATCTGTCAAGGACTTTTTTATTGCAAGGAGGAAAGGTATGAAGATCAGACCAACACTGGCGGAATGTAAAGAAATTTTGGAGACGGGCAGATATGGGGTGATCCCGGTAAGTGCAGAACTGTATGCGGACAGCTCTACTCCCATGGGAGTGCTTCAGGTGCTTAAGAATGTGAGCAAGCATGTTTTCCTGCTGGAGAGTGCGGAGCCGGATAAGAAATGGGGGAGATATTCCTTCCTCGGATATGATCCGCTCATGGAAATCAGCTGCTACAACGGAACGACCACTGTAAAAGCACCGATGAGTACACATACTTCCATGGAGGATGTGAGGGGACTCATACGGGAACTGGTGGAGGAGAATAAGAGCCCGGCATTGGATTATCTTCCGACCTTTACCGGTGGTCTGGTGGGATATTTCTCGTATGATTACATCAAATACAGCGAACCCTCTCTGAAACTGGATGCGGAGGATGCGGACGGGTTCTCGGATGTGAATCTGATGCTGTTCCATAAAGTGATTGCCTTTGACAACTACAGACAGAAGATCATTCTGATCTGTAATATCAAGACCGATGAGTTAGAGACCAATTATAACAAGGCAGCCTTGGAATTGGAGACGATGCGACAGCTGATCCGCGGCGGTGAGATGGCACCCCGTGTCCCGTTCCGGTTGCTTGGTGATTTCAAGCCGCTGTTTGACGAAAAGAAATACTGCGATATGGTTCGCAGAGCAAAGAATTATATCCGTGAGGGCGATATTTTCCAGGTGGTATTATCCAATCGTCTGGAAGCCGGAATGGAGGGAAGCCTGATGGATGCCTACCGTGTGCTTCGCACCGGCAATCCCTCTCCCTATATGTTCTACTTCTCCGGAAATGATGGCGAGATCGCGGGTGCGAGTCCGGAAACCCTGGTCAAGCTGGAGGGAGACAAATTGTATACCTTCCCGCTTGCGGGAACCAGACCGAGAGGAGTGTCCGCAGGGGAGGATGCAGAGCTTGAAAAAGAACTGCTGGCGGATGAGAAGGAATGTGCGGAACACAATATGCTGGTTGACCTTGGCAGAAATGACATTGGCAAAATCAGTCGCATCGGAACTGTGAAGGTGGAGAAATATATGTCCATTGAACGGTATTCCCATGTAATGCATATTGGTTCAACGGTAAGTGGCCGGATTGCGGAGGACAGAGATGCCCTGGATGCGGTGGACGCGATTCTTCCGGCGGGAACGCTCTCCGGTGCACCGAAGCTCAGAGCATGTGAGATCATCAACGAACTGGAAAACAACAAGCGGGGTATTTATGGTGGAGCGATCGGCTATATTTCCTTCACCGGCAATCTGGACACTTGCATTGCGATCCGCCTGGCCTTTTCCAAGAACGGAAAGGTGTTCGTCAGATCCGGCGCCGGAATTGTGGCCGACAGTGTGCCGGAAAATGAGTATCGTGAGTGCATCCAGAAGGCTACAGCAGTCAAAAACGCACTGGAAATCGCACAGCAGGGATTGGAATAATCATAAGACCGGAGAGGAGAAGAAAGATGATTCTGTTAATTGATAATTATGACAGCTTTTCGTATAATGTTTACCAGCTTGTCGGGAGTCTTGAGCCCGATATCAAAGTGGTTCGAAATGACGAGATGACGGTGGAGGAAATCGAAGCGCTCGCACTGACCCATATCATACTTTCTCCCGGTCCCGGGAGACCCTCCGATGCCGGAGTGTGTGAAGACGTGGTTCGGACCTTTGCCGGGAAGATTCCCATTCTTGGAATCTGTCTGGGACATCAGGCAATCTGTGAGGCTTTTGGTGCCGAGATCACCTATGCCAAAAAACAGATGCACGGAAAACAGTCCTTTGCCGCGCTGGACACAACCAGCAGATTGTTTGCCGGAATGAATGACAAAATCACCGTGGCCCGATATCATTCCCTTGCGGCGTCCCTGGAGACCATTCCCGAGTGCCTGCGGGTAACGGCAACTACGACCGGCGGAGAGGTGATGGCGGTGGAGCATGTAGAGTATCCGCTCTATGGCGTGCAGTTTCATCCGGAGTCGGTTCTAACCCCCGATGGAAAGGCAATTCTCGAAAATTTCCTGACAGACGGACGAATCGGTTTTGAACGCGCGGAGGTAAAGAAAAACAATCAGGTGATACGGGAAGCGATCATCAAGCTTTCCAAAAAAGAAGATATCGGGTATGAGATGGCAAAGGCCGTCATGAATGTGATTATGAACGGTGAAGCAACAGATGTGCAGAAGAGCGCTTATCTGTCGGAATTGGCTATGAAGGGTGAGACCATCGAAGAGATTACGGGATCCGCGGAAGAGATGCGAGCACATGCAATGCAGATTGATACCGATTATGACGTGCTTGAGATTGTCGGAACGGGAGGAGACGGTTCCAACTCCTTTAATATTTCCACAACCTCAGCCATGGTGATTTCGGCAGCCGGTGTGCCGGTTGCCAAACACGGCAATCGCGCAGCAAGTTCCAAATCCGGTGCAGCAGACTGCCTTGAGGCGCTGGGCGTCAATCTGATGATCTCGCCCGAGCAAAGCAAAGCGGTTTTGGATGAAATCGGAGTATGCTTCATGTTTGCCCAAAAATACCATACGGCAATGAGGCATGTGGGACCGATCCGTAAGGAACTGGGAATTCGTACCGTATTCAATATTCTCGGCCCTCTGACCAACCCGGCAAAGCCTTCGTATATTCTGCTTGGCGTATACGACGAATCCATGCTGGAGACCATGGCGAAGGTTCTGATCAACCTCGGGCTGAAAAAGGGAATGGTCGTCTTTGGGCAGGACAGACTGGATGAGATTTCGGCGAGTGCTCCCACCTCGGTGTGTGAGTTTGAAAATGGGGAACTACAGAGGTATGAAATTTGCCCCGAAGATTTTGGACTGGAACGCTGTTCCAAGGAAGATCTTCAAGGAGGAACACCTGAGGAGAATGCACTCATCACCCGCGATATTCTGAAGGGTGAAGGCGGACCGAAGCGCACGGCAGTGCTCTTAAATGCCGGTGCAGCGCTGTATGTTGCAGGAAAAGCCGACTCGATCAAGAATGGTGTTTTGCTTGCCGCTCAGATGATCGACAGCGGCAAGGCAATGCAGCAGCTCAATCAATTTGTGGAGCTGACAAATCGATAATGGGCCGGAAAGGATGAACGGTATGATTTTGGATGAAATCGCGGCGTACACAAGGAAGCGCATTGCAGAGGAAAAAGACAGGCTTCCCCTCGCTGAACTGAAAAAACAGGTAAATGATATTATGGAGCGGGAGCGGGAACTGCCGGATGCTCCCCACAGACGTCGCATGGCGGGAGAGAAACTTCGTTTTGAAGCGGCAATCAGCTCACCGGGGATGAGTTTTATCTGCGAAGTGAAGAAAGCTTCCCCCTCCAAAGGAGTGATCGCCGAACAGTTTCCCTATGAACAGATTGCAATCGACTATGAAAAGGCGGGAGCAAGTGCCATCTCGGTTTTGACGGAGCCCGGGTATTTTAAGGGGTGCAATGCGTATCTGGAAGCCATTCGGGGGTGCGTGTCAATCCCGCTGCTTCGCAAGGATTTTACGGTGGACGAGTATATGTTGTATGAGGCCAAAAAGATCGGAGCGGATGCCGTTTTGTTAATCTGTGCGATTCTCTCCGACGGGCAGCTTAAGGAGTACATGGAGCTTGCGGAGGAATTGGGCCTTTCGGTGCTGACGGAGGCGCATGATGAGCGGGAGATTGAAGCTGCTCTTTTAGCGAAAGCCCGTATCGTCGGTGTGAACAATCGCAACCTGAAGGATTTTACAGTGGATATCAACAATTCTGTCCGGCTGCGGGAAATGGTTCCGCGGGATATTCTCTTTGTGTCGGAGAGCGGAATGAAAACCAGAGAGGATATTGAGCGACTGGAGAAGAACGGAACCGATGCGGTGCTGATCGGAGAGACCTTTATGAGAAGCGCGGATAAGGCAGCCGTGTTAAGAAGACTTCGCGGGTTGGACTGTGAGTAGAAGGATGATCGGAGAGAAGGATGAAGATTAAGATATGCGGATTGATGCGGCCGGAGGACGGTGATTGTGTGAACCGGGTGAAACCGGATTATGCGGGAATGATCCTATCACCGGGTTTTCGCAGGAGTATTTCGGACGATATGGCCAAACAGATTCGGGCACGGATAACGGAACCGGTCCGGGTGGTCGGCGTCTTTGTAAACGAAGCGCCTGAGCGGGTGATCGAATGGCTGGAAGAGGGAGTGATTGATCTGGCACAGCTCCACGGGGAGGAATCCGAGGAGGAGATTCAGTATATCCAGGCAGTGACTCACAAACCGGTCATCAAGGCGGTAAAGGTACTCGATCGATACGATGTGGAGGCATGGCTTGACAGCAGTGCCGATTACCTTTTGTTTGACAGCGGTACCGGCACCGGGAAAACGTTTGACTGGGATGTGCTCCGGGGAGTGACCAGAGAGTATTTTCTGGCAGGCGGAGTGGGACCGGATAATATGGAGAGCATTGGAAAACGCTTTGCCCCCTATGCGGTGGATTTAAGCAGCAGCGTGGAAACGGACGGGCAGAAGGATCCCGAGAAAATAAATGCCGTAGTAGCGCTGGCCCATAGCTTAACGGACAGGCTGTATTAAGATAGTGGACCCGTTTCGGGCGGAAAGGATGAGGAGAGAATGAGCAGAGGAAGATACGGAATATACGGCGGACAGTATATTTCCGAGACCCTTATGAATGAACTGCTTCGATTGGAAGAAGCCTATGAGCACTGTAAGAGGGATCCGGAGTTTCAGTCACAACTGCAGAAGCTTTTGAATGAATACGCAGGCAGACCTTCGCTTCTGTATTATGCGGAGAAGATGACAAAGGACCTGGGGGGCGCCAGAATTTATCTAAAGCGAGAAGACTTAAATCACACCGGCTCCCACAAGATCAATAATGTGTTGGGACAGGCGCTGCTGGCAAAGAAGATGGGAAAGACGCGTCTGATTGCGGAGACCGGAGCGGGACAGCACGGCGTGGCTACCGCAACGGCAGCCGCCCTTCTGGGAATGGAATGTGAGATTTTCATGGGGAAGGAGGATACGGACCGCCAGGCATTGAACGTCTATCGAATGGAGCTTCTCGGCGCGAAGGTACATCCTGTGACCAGCGGTACCATGACGTTAAAGGACGCAGTCAACGAGACCATGCGGGAGTGGACCAATCGCGTGGATGACACACACTATTGTCTGGGAAGTGTGATGGGACCGCATCCCTTCCCCATGATTGTACGTGATTTTCAAAGCGTTATCAGCCGGGAGGCAAGAGAACAGATCCTTGCGGCAGAAGGAAAGCTTCCGGCGGCTGTTGTGGCCTGCGTCGGCGGCGGCTCCAATGCCATGGGGATGTTCTACAATTTCATTCCGGACGAGGGCGTTGAACTGATCGGCTGTGAAGCGGCCGGAAAGGGCGTGGACACGGCATTTACCGCTGCGACCATTGCCACCGGCTCCCTGGGGGTATTTCATGGTATGAAATCCTATTTTTGTCAGGATCAGTACGGACAGATTGCCCCCGTATATTCCATTTCCGCAGGCCTTGACTATCCCGGAATCGGGCCGGAGCATGCCAATCTGCATGATACCGGACGTGCACAGTACGTGCCCGTGACGGATGATGAGGCGGTAAATGCCTTTGAGTATCTTGCCCGTACCGAGGGAATCATTTGCGCCATTGAGAGCGCACACGCCGTAGCGCATGTCTTAAAGATTGCCAAAAATTATACACCCGATCAGAGCATTATTATCTGTGTATCCGGCAGAGGTGACAAGGATGTGGCGGCGATTGCAAGATACCGTGGTGTGGATATTTATGATTGATTAAGAAAGGGGACGTAAGAATGGGTACCTTTGTGAATTGTGTGGATGAAGCATTTCAATCCCCCAATGGGAAAGCATTTATCGGATTCATCACGGCAGGTGATCCCGATGCGGACAGTACCGTGAAATTTATTCTGGAGATGGAGCGTGCGGGGGCAGATCTTGTGGAGATCGGAATCCCTTTTTCCGATCCCACCGCAGAGGGCGTGGTAATACAGGATGCCAATATTCGATCTCTGCGAAACGGAATGACGACGGACGGCGTTTTCGATGTCGTGAGACGTGTGCGGGAGCGATCACAGCTGCCGTTGGCGTTCATGACATACTTAAACCCGGTTTTCCATTATGGTTATGACCGTTTCTTTGCAAAATGTGAAGAACTGAAGGTCGGTGCCATCATCATACCGGATCTTCCCTATGAAGAGAAAGAAGAGGTGACAGGCCCCGCCGATGAACATCACGTACACGTGATCTCCATGGTAGCACCGACCTCGGAAGAACGAATTCGAACCATCGCCTCCGAGGCTGAGGGATTCATCTATGTGGTGAGTTCCATGGGAGTCACCGGCGTTCGAAGCGAAATCAAGACAGATCTGGCTTCGATTGTGGAGAGTATCCGCAAGGCGACGGATACGCCCTGTGCCATCGGCTTTGGAATCAGTACGCCGGAACAGGCCGGGAAGATGGCGGGCATCTCAGACGGAGCGATTGTGGGAAGTGCAATCGTCCGTATTGTGGAGAAGTATGGAACAGAGGCCGCGCCCTATCTCTATGACTATGTAAAGAGTATGAAAGAAGCGGTTGCAAATGCCCGATAATTTTTTGAAAACACATATTGACAAAGAATGCCTCCTTTTGTATAATAATCGAGTGTGAAAATTAACCCGGGTAGATTTGTGTCTACATGTAGTGAATGGGAGCTGTTATGCTGATTCATTTATCTGATGTATTGACGACTGAGGGCAAAATTCGAAAACTTTCTGTCGAGATCGAGGCGGATTGCTTTGATAACGGGGCGGAGCGTTTCCCGATTACAGAGAAAACTCCCATAGCCTTTACTTTCACCAACATCGGTTCAGATAAGGCGAGAGTGGAGGGCAGTGCCAAGGTTACGTTCGAGGGAAGCTGTGACAGATGTCTGGCAAAGGTACCTGTGACAATGGAACTTACGATTGACAGAGTTGTGACTTCGCCCGAAGTTGCATCACAGGAGGATGAAGAGCAGAGTTTCATGGATGGCTGGCAGCTTGATGTGGAAGCGCTTATTCATGATGAATTCGTGGTTAATTGGCCTGTGAAGATTCTGTGCAGAGAGGATTGCAAGGGTGTGTGCCCGGTCTGCGGACAGAATCGAAATGAGAGAGAATGCGGCTGCGATACATTCGTGCCCGACCCTCGTATGGCAGCTATACAAGATATTTTTAATCGCGGTTAAGGAGGTGTAACGATATGTCTATTTGTCCCAAGAATAAATCTTCCAAGGGTAGAAGAGATCAGAGAAGAGCAAACTGGAAAATGAGCGCTCCCACTCTGGTAAAGTGCAGCAAGTGCGGCGCTTTGATGATGCCTCACAGAGTATGTAAGGCATGCGGTTCTTACAACAAGAAGCAGGTTGTAAGTGCTGACTGAAAAACAGTGTAAATTCGGACAAGGCTCTCCCGGAAAGGGAGGGCCTTTTCTTGTGCACAAACTGCCGAAAAGCGTATTTTAGTCTTGATTTTTGGTAGGGGGTTTAGTATATTAGAAAAGAAGTAAACAAGGATGGTAAATACGATGACCGAACTGGTAAAAGTTGCTGTTGACGCAATGGGCGGAGACAATGCGCCCGGTGAGATTGTAAAGGGAGCCGTGGAAGCAGTTCTGGCGGACAAGCGGGTCAAGGTTTTTCTGGTAGGCAAGGAAACCCTGGTTCGGGAGGAACTGAAGAAATACACCTTCCCTGAGGAGCAGATTGAGGTTGTCCATGCGGAGGAAGTGATTGAGATGGCTGAGCCTCCCGTGATGGCAATCCGTAAGAAGAAGGATTCTTCCATTGTAAAAGCAATGTATATGGTAAAAGATAAGACCTGCGATGCCTTTGTATCCGCCGGAAGTACCGGTGCGGTGCTGGTGGGCGGGCAGATTATCGTCGGCAGAATCCGGGGAGTCGAGAGACCTCCTCTGGCGCCACTGATTCCAACGCTCAAGGGCGTTTCCCTTCTGCTGGACTGCGGCGCCAATGTGGATGCAAGGCCCTCGCAGCTGGTACAGTTTGCAAAGATGGGAAGCGTCTATATGGAAAGCGTCATGGGGGTTTCGAATCCCCGGGTTGGTATTGTCAATATCGGTGCGGAGGAAGAGAAGGGCAATGCCCTTGTCAAAGAGACTTTTCCCCTGTTGAAAAATTGTCCGGAGATCAATTTTGTGGGCAGTGTTGAAGCCCGGGATATTCCAAGCGGTGTGGCGGATGTGGTTGTCTGCGAGGCGTTTGTCGGCAATGTGGTTCTCAAGATGTACGAAGGAGTTGCCGGTGCCCTGCTTAAGAAGATCAAAGAGGGAATGTTGTCCGGCGTACGCAGCAAAATCGGTGCGCTCCTTGTTAAGCCTGCCCTGAAGAAGACGATGAAGAGCTTTGATACGGAGCAATACGGCGGAGCACCTCTTCTCGGTCTGAACGGTCTTGTGGTCAAGACCCACGGAAGCAGCAAATCTGTGGAAGTAAAGAATTCTATCCTGCAATGCGTTGCATTTAAGGAACAGAAGATAAATGAGAAAATTCAGGAAAAGATAGTACTGGAAGACTGAAAATAAGAACAGGAAAGAAGGAACAGAGCATGGAATTTGAAAAGTTAAAAAAGGTTATCGCGGAGGTTCTCAATGTAGATCCCGAAGAAATCACAATGAGTACCACATTTATGGATGATCTTGGAGCTGACTCGCTGGATGTATATCAGATCATCATGGGGATCGAAGAGGTATTTGACATTGAAGTCCCTGCGGAAGAGGCAGAAAAAATTACCACTGTGGAAGATGCGGTTGAACTGATCAAAGGTGCTTTGAACTAAAGCGACGGTTAAAAAGTATTCCTGAATCAAGTGTTCGGGAATACTTTTTTATCGGTGGGCGCGACTCGGAAAGGAGAAGCCATGTCGAAGAAATATTCACTTGAGCTTTTGGAAGAGCGAATCGGCTATCAATTTCATAATATCGCATTGCTGAAACAGGCAATCACGCACAGCTCGTATACCAACGAACAGAAGATCAACAAGGCCAGGCATTACGAGAGGCTGGAGTTTCTGGGGGATGCTGTGCTGGAACTGGTATCCAGTGAGTTTTTGTTTGCCGCCCATCCCGACGTTCAGGAGGGGGAACTGACCAAAATGCGTGCTTCCATGGTGTGTGAGCCGGCGCTTGCCTTCTGTGCAAAGGATCTGGAACTGGGGCAGTTCTTGCTACTGGGTAAGGGTGAGGAAAGCACGGGCGGCAGAGAGCGCGACAGTATCACATCGGATGCGATGGAGGCGGTTACGGGAGCAATCTTTCTGGATGGCGGAATGGAGCCTGCAAAGGCTTTCATCAATCGATTTATTCTTTCCGATCTTGAGAATAAGCAGCTTTTCTACGACAGCAAGAGTAATCTCCAGGAATTGATTCAGGGAAAGCTGAAAAAAGATTTTCACTATGAACTGATGGAGGAGTCAGGGCCGGAACACGATAAGACATTTGTAGTGGATGTCGTCATGGAGGAGGAGAGACTCGGCCGCGGAACGGGTCGCACCAAGAAAGCGGCGGAGCAGCAGGCTGCATATCATGCGCTTCTTAAGTTGAGGGATAGAGGATATGTATTTAAAAAGTATTGAGGTACACGGGTTTAAGTCCTTTGCAAATAAGATTGTTTTTCAGTTCCACAACGGCATCACCGGTATTGTAGGACCGAACGGAAGCGGAAAGAGTAATGTTGCGGACGCGGTACGTTGGGTGCTGGGAGAGCAGAGAATCAAACAGCTGCGCGGTTCCAGCATGCAGGATGTCATTTTCTCGGGGACAGAGACGAGAAAGCCCTTAAGCTATGCTTATGTGGCAATTACGCTGGATAATTCCGATCATCAGCTTGCAATCGATTACGATGAAGTTACGGTTGCAAGGCGTATATACCGTTCCGGAGAAAGTGAGTATCTGATCAATGGCTCACCTGTACGGCTGAAGGATGTGAATGAGCTTTTTTATGATACCGGTATCGGTAAGGAGGGCTACTCCATCATCGGTCAGGGACAGATCGATAAGATTCTGTCCGGCAAACCGGAGGAGAGAAGAGAACTGTTTGACGAGGCGGCAGGTATCGTAAAATTCAAACGCCGCAAGGTGGCTGCACAGACAAAACTCGAAAATGAAAAGCAGAATCTGGTTCGTGTAGCAGATATCTTGAGCGAGTTGGAAAAGCAGGTGGGCCCCCTGGAGAAGCAGTCCGAGACAGCGAAGGTCTATCTTCGGAAAAAGGAAGAACTGAAGCTTCTGGATGTGAATGTCTTCCTGTTGGAGAATCAGCGCTTGAGGGAACAGCTCCAGGCTGCCCTGGAGAAGCTTGGCGTAGCTAACGGGGATCTGGCTGAGACCACCGAAAAATATAAGACCATCAAAGAGGAATACGAGCGGATTCAGGAGGAAATCGAGTCGCTGGACGGATCCATTGAAGCGGCCCGCAGCGCGTTGACCGATACCGGTCTGATGCGGGGGCGGCTTGAGGGCGAGATCAATGTCTTAAAGGAGCAGATCAATTCCGCAAAGGGAAGTGAGATCCATCTGACCAACCGTAAAAATGCTCTGGAGGAAGAGATCGCTCAGCATAACGGGGAAAAGAAGGCCATTCTGGAAGAGAAATCTGCCATTGATGCGCAGGTGGCGGAATTGATCGCCACGGCATCCGGAATGCGGGAGAGCCTGGAGCAGATTCAGAGCCGGATTGAGGAGTTGAACGGGAAAATCGAAGCCGGCAAGAATACCATCATTCTCGAGCTGAACCAGAGGGCCACCATCAAGTCCAGAATGGGGCGTTTTGACACCATGATGGAACAGGTGAACATCCGGAAGGCGGAGTTGAATTCCCGACTTTTGCGGGCAAAATCCGATGAGGCAGCCAGAGAAGAGGCCATTCGCCAGCTGGAGGAAGCATTTGCGTCCGTCACGGAGGAACTCAGACAGATGACGGAGCAGGAAGCTTCCCTGGAAACGGAATTGGGAAAAATACGGGAGCAGCTGGCCAAAACCGATAGCAAATTGCGTGATACACAGGCAGCGTATCATCAGGAGCAATCCAAATTGGAGGCCCTGACCAATCTGACGGAGCGCTATGAGGGGTATGGCGGAAGCGTCAAGAAGGTCATGGAACAGAAGGAACAGCACAAGGGAATTATCGGTGTTGTCGCCGACATCATCAAAGTGGACCCCAAGTATGAGACTGCCATCGAGACCGCTCTGGGAGGCAATATCCAGAATATTGTCACGGATGACGAGGAGACCGCCAAGAAGATGATTCGATTCCTGAAAGAAAACCGTCTGGGGCGTGCCACTTTTCTGCCGCTTACCAGTATTACCCATCCCCAGGAGTTTAAGAATCCCGAAGCGCTGAAGGAGAAGGGCGTCATCGGCATGGCGGATGAACTGGTGCATATCGAGGAGCGCTACCGGGATGTGGCAAGGGCGATGCTGGGTCGTATTGTGGTGGTTGACAATGTTGACAATGCGGTAAAGATTGCCAGAAAATTTGACTACGGCATCCGTATGGTTACCCTGGAAGGAGAATTGCTTGTCCCCGGCGGCGCGATCAGCGGCGGGGCGTTTCGCAACAACAGCAATCTGCTGGGCCGTCGCCGTGAAATCGAGGAACTTGAGAAACGAGTAAAAAAGCTTCTGTCCGATATCGAGGGCTTCAACGAAGAGATTGAACAGACAAAGCAGAAGCGCAATAAGATGCGTATGGATCTGGAGGCCTTAAAGGGTGACATTCAGCGCAAAAACATTGAACAAAACACCGCCCGTCTGAATATCTCTCAGGCACGTGAACGTATGGAGGAGGAAGCCTCCGGCGTTCAGGCTCTGAAGCTGGAAGAACAGGATCTGGAGGGTAAGATCTTTGAGATTAAAAGCGGAAAAGAGGGCATAACACAGGAGCTGGAAGCCAGTGAGGCGTTGGAAAAGACGACGCAGGAGCAGATTGTCGCTTTTCAACAGGAAGTGGAAAATGAAAGAATTCGGGAATCCGATGCTGTGGCACGGGTGAACGAGTGGGATCTGAAGGTCGAGAAGATGCGGCAGACCCAGGGGTTCCACCAGACCAACGTGGACCGTATCGATGGTGAAATTGCGCGGGCAACGGCTGAGCTGGACGAGATTCTGGAAGCTCTTTCCAGAAATGAGGAGGAAGCGAAACGCAGGCAGACCAATATTGAAGAGATTGAGAAGACGATTGCGGCTTCTTATGATGTTCAGAACGAATCCGAGGGGAAACTGAAAGAGGAGATTGCCCGCAAGGAGGAACTTACTGCAAAGCAGAAGAATTTCTTCAAGACCAGAGAGGAACTCTCCGACAGGATCTCTGCGCTGGACAAGGAAGTATATCGTCTGAACGCGCAGAAGGAACGTATGGAAGAGGCGATTGAGGGCAAGATCAACTACATGTGGGACGAGTACGAAATCACTTTGAGTGATGCCGCTTCCATCCGTAATGAGGAAATGACGGATCTGAATGCAATGCAGCGGGAAATCGCTTCCCTGAAGGATCAGATAAAGAAGCTTGGCGACGTCAATGTCAATGCCATCGAGGATTACAAAAATCTCATGGAGCGTTATACCCTGATGCGCAACCAGCACGATGATCTTGTGGAGGCCCAAAAGGTTCTGGAGGGCATCATAGAGGAATTGGACACTGCCATGAGAAAGCAGTTTACCGAGAAATTTGCCGAGATCAGCAGAGAGTTTGACAAGGTATTTAAAGAACTGTTTGGCGGCGGTAAGGGTACACTGGAACTGATGGAGGACGAGGATATTCTGGAGGCGGGAATTCGCATCATTGCACAACCCCCGGGAAAGAAACTGCAGAATATGATGCAGCTTTCCGGCGGAGAGAAAGCACTTTCCGCAATCAGCCTGTTATTTGCAATCCAGAATCTGAAGCCGTCTCCTTTCTGTCTGTTGGATGAGATTGAAGCCGCTTTGGATGATTCCAATGTTGGTCGTTTTGCGAAGTATTTACATAAACTGACCAGGAATACGCAGTTTATTGTGATCACCCACAGAAGGGGCACCATGGAGCAGGTGGATCGTTTGTATGGTATCACGATGCAGGAAAAGGGTGTGTCCACACTGGTGAGTGTCAACCTGATCGATAAGGATCTTACGGACTAGCATTGTACTCTTATTGTTGCAGGATAACGGCAGCGCGGAAAGGATTGGTGACAGATGTCGGAGGAGAAAAAGGGCTTTTTTGCCAGATTGAAAGCGGGGCTATCCAAGACCCGTGACAATATTGTGCGTGGAATTGATTCCGTTTTCAGCGGATTTTCATCCATAGACGAAGACTTTTATGAGGAATTGGAAGAAATCCTGATCATGGGTGATATCGGCGTCAACGCCACGGAAGCCATACTCGGGCGTCTTCGCGAACAGGTGCGGGAGCAGCATATCAAAGAACCGATGGCATGTAAGAGGCTGTTGATCGACAGCATCAAAGAGCAGATGCGTGTGGATGAGACGGCCTATGATTTTGAGACACAGCCCAGTGTCATTATGGTAATCGGTGTAAACGGCGTCGGCAAGACCACATCAGTGGGAAAACTTGCCGGGAAGCTGAAGGCAGACGGACGAAAGGTGTTGATAGCGGCTGCGGATACCTTCCGCGCAGCTGCCGGCGACCAGCTTGCCGAGTGGGCCCGCAGGGCGGATGTCCCGATGATCGGCGGCAAAGAAGGAGCAGATCCGGCAAGCGTGGTATTCGATGCTGTCAATGCGGCAAAGGCCAGGGGGGTTGACGTGCTCCTGATTGATACCGCCGGAAGACTGCACAACAAAAAGAATCTCATGGAAGAACTACGCAAGATGAATCGCATCATCGACCGGGAGTATCCGGATGTGCATCGGGAAAACCTCATCGTCCTGGACGGGACAACGGGTCAAAATGCACTGGTTCAGGCACGTGAGTTCGGGGATGTGGCATCGCTTACGGGCATCGTGCTCACCAAGATGGACGGTACGGCAAAGGGTGGGATTGCGGTTGCGATTCAATCGGAACTGAAGGTTCCCGTCAAATATATCGGTGTTGGAGAGACAATCGACGATTTGCAGAAGTTTGATTCGGACAGCTTTGTAAATGCATTGTTTGATGTGCTTCCGGAAAATGAGGGAGAAGCACAGTCGGACGACGAGCAGCAGTAAGGGAGGATGAAGGATGGAAGAACAAATGCTTACACTGGAAAAATTTGAGGAAGCCAGTGAGATTGTGAAGCGTGTTACCCTTGAGACCAAGCTGGTTTACAGTGACTATTTCAGTGCCCAGACAGGGTGTAAGGTTTATTTGAAGCCCGAAAATATGCAGTTTACGGGTGCCTATAAGCTCCGCGGGGCATACTATAAAATGAGTACCTTAAGCGATGAGGACAGAGCCAAGGGAATTATTACCGCGTCTGCAGGCAATCATGCCCAGGGTGTTGCGTATGCTGCAAAGTGCTATGGAAGTAAAGCGACCATCGTTATGCCCACGACAACACCGCTCATGAAGGTCAACCGGACCAAGAGCTATGGGGCGGATGTGGTTCTTTACGGAGATGTCTATGATGAAGCCTGTGCCAGGGCTTATGAGCTTGCAGAGGAACACGGCTATACCTTTATTCATCCCTTTGATGATCTTACGGTAGCCACCGGACAGGGAACGATTGCCATGGAGATCGTAAAGGAATTGCCTCTCGTGGACTATATCCTTGTGCCGATCGGAGGCGGTGGACTTGCCACAGGTGTCTCTACCCTTGCAAAACTATTGAATCCCAAGATCAAGGTGATCGGAGTGGAGCCCGCCGGAGCAAACTGTATGCAGGAATCCGTTAAATGCGGAAAGGTCACAACGCTTGCAAAGGTGAATACAATTGCGGACGGTACGGCTGTGAAGACTCCGGGAGCAAAGCTGTTTCCTTATATCCAAAAGAATCTGGACGACATCATTACAGTCGGTGACGAGGAGCTGGTCGTTGCATTCCTGGACATGGTAGAGAATCACAAGATGGTTGTGGAGAATTCCGGCCTGCTTACGGTTGCGGCACTGAAACATTTGAATGTGAAGGATAAAAAGATTGTCTCAATATTAAGCGGTGGTAATATGGATGTCATTACCATGTCAAGCGTGGTTCAACAGGGCCTGATTTTCCGCGACAGAATCTTTACCGTTTCGGTTCTCTTGCCGGATAAGCCCGGAGAATTGTGCCGCGTGTCGGGAATCATTGCCAATGAAAACGGCAATGTGATCAAGTTGGAGCACAATCAGTTTGTGTCCATCAACCGAAATGCAGCGGTTGAACTTCGCATTACGCTGGAGGCATTCGGAACAGAGCACAAGCATCAGATCATAGAGGCTCTTGAGCGGGAGGGATATTGCCCGAAGCTGGTGGCGGCAAGTATATAAAAGAAGTGATAAACACCGATAAAATCCGCATATGGAAGTATGCGGATTTTCTAATCGGGAAAAAATAGGGAAACGTTGATATCCGTTCTGATCGTTCGTAGAAAGCGAGGGTCATCCATCTATGTCAAATAAAGCCATACAGGAAAATGAAATCAAATATGAGGAGAAGAAAACGCTCAGACAGCATGTGAAAGATTATTTTATGATCACTGTTGCATCGGTGCTGTATGCCGTCGGGGTAAGTCTCTTTCTGGATCCGAATGCGCTGGCACCGGGCGGAGTGACCGGTATTGCCATTATTTTAAATCGGGTTACCGCCATGGAGACAGGTACCTGGATCCTTTTGATTAATATCCCTATCATTATACTCGGAATCCGGAAATTCGGCTTTCGGTTTATTGTTTCCACAATGTACGCAACCGCTATGATTTCGGTCTTTACCAATCTGCTTTCCGGAATCGGAGCGGTTACAGAAGATCCCTTTCTGGCTGCTCTTGTGGGAAGTGTCCTCTCCGCAGTCGGTATGGGACTGGTTTTTAAGGCGGGTGCCACCACCGGAGGAACCGACATTATTGTCAAAGTTTTGAGAATTCATTTTCCGCACTTAAAGACGGGCTCCCTCTTTCTGATGACGGATGCTGTCATTGTTACGGCCTCCGCATTTGTTTTCAGGGATGTGAACAAAGCACTGTATGCCGGACTTTCGGTGTGCCTCATCTCATTTGTTTTGGATATCGTTTTGTATGGAACGGACGGTGCAAAGCTGATCTACATTATCAGTGATCGCTCCAAAGAAATCGCGTCGCGTCTTCTTGAAGAACTTGACATTGGTGTCACATATGTGAAGGGAGAAGGGGCGTACAGCGGCAAAGAGAAGGCTGTTATCATGTGCGTTATGCGTAAGCAGCTGTCACCGAAGGCGCAGGAGATTGTCAAGGAGGAGGATCCTGTTGCGTTTATGATAGTGACAAGTGCGACCGAGATTTATGGTGAGGGTTATAAGAATATATTCAGTGAGAAACTCTAACTTTCCGGTGTCAAGAAAAAATACTTGACAGCATCGGTAATGTATTGTATGATAACCAAGGCAGTCGGGAAGGTCTGCGCTTTTTAGAAATATCGGGGGCAGAACTCGGTCATGGATAAGATATATGAACAGGCGTTGCTCTATGACTTTTACGGAGAACTCTTGACGGCACATCAGAGGAAGATCTACGAGGATGCTGTCTTCAATGATCTGTCATTGAGTGAGATTGCCGAGCAATATGGCATCAGCAGACAGGGTGTGCATGATTTGGTGAAGCGTTGTGACGCAGCCCTGCAGGAATATGAGAGGAAACTCCATATGGTGGAGAGATTTACCGGTATGCAGGGGGATATTCGACGAATCCTGCAGTTGTCCCGACAAGAGGGGCCGGTCGATTCGGAAGTGATGCAGGAGATCAACGGGTTGGCACAGAGACTGCTTTCGGAGCTGTAAATCCGCAGACTCGGTGCATCTATAGGAGCAGACATTGGCATTTGAAAGTTTAACCGATAAATTACAGAATGTTTTTAAGAACCTGCGCAGCAAGGGAAGGCTGACCGAGGAGGATGTCAAAGCGGCTTTAAAGGAAGTCAAAATGGCTCTTCTGGAGGCCGATGTAAACTTCCGGGTTGTAAAGCAGTTTGTCAAGGCGGTGGAGGAGCGCGCCATCGGACAGGATGTCATGAACGGTCTCAATCCCGGTCAGATGGTCATCAAGATCGTCAATGAAGAGATGATTGCTCTCATGGGAAGCGAGACCACAGAGATCTCGTTTCAACCGGGCAAAGCCATCACTGTCCTTATGATGGCGGGCCTTCAGGGTGCAGGTAAGACCACGGCAACCGCCAAGCTTGCCGGCAAGTTAAAGCAAAAAGGCAAGAAATCCCTGCTTGTCGCGTGTGATGTGTATCGTCCCGCAGCTGTGGAGCAGTTAAAGATCAACGGGCAGAAGCAGGAAGTGGATGTCTTTGAGATGGGCACGCAGCACAAGCCCCTGGAGATTGCGACGCAGGCTTTGCAATTTGCGGAGAAAAACGGCCACAATGTGGTGATTCTGGATACTGCCGGACGGCTTCATATCGATGAAGATATGATGGCTGAACTGCAGGAACTGAAAGAAAATCTTCCGATTCACCAGACCCTGCTGGTGGTGGATGCCATGACCGGTCAGGACGCGGTCAATGTTGCGAAGGAATTCGATGAAAAAGTAGGCATCGACGGCGTGATTTTATCCAAGATGGATGGCGATACCAGAGGCGGTGCCGCTCTTTCCATAAAAGCGGTGACGGGGAAGCCCATCCTCTACGTCGGAATGGGCGAGAAGCTTTCCGATATGGAACAGTTTTATCCGGATCGTATGGCCAACCGAATTCTCGGAATGGGCGATGTGCTTACGCTGATCGAGAAAGCCCAGGAGAACATCGATATCGATGAGCAAAAGGGCAAGGATATGGCCAAGCGCATGCAGAAGGGTAAATTCGATTTCGAAGATTATCTGGAGAGCATGAAGCAGATGCGCAATATGGGCGGACTGTCCGGTATCCTGGGAATGCTTCCCGGGATGGGAGCAAAGGCTTCCGACCTGGAATCCATGATCGATGAAAAGCAGCTGAAACATATGGAGGCGATTGTGCTCTCCATGACACCACAGGAAAGGCGCAATCCCAAGCTGTTGAATCCCCAGCGCAAGCATCGTATTGCGAAGGGCGCGGGCGTGGATATCGCGGTGGTAAATCGCTTTATCAAACAGTTTGAACAGAGCCAGAAACTGATGAAACAGTTTGGCGGAGGCACAAGACGAAGAGGTGGCGGGATGTTTGGCGGATTTCCCGGTATGAAGGGCGGTTTCCCCTTCTAAATCACATCTTTCGAAAAGTGGAAGATACGGGCATAAGCCCTTATCGCAGAGGTCCGTTTTTACAAGAAACAAAGATCTCGCAAATATACAAGCCGAAATGGCGAACAAGATACTTTATTTTATGGAGGAAAAAGAAATGGCAGTAAAGATCAGATTGAGAAGAATGGGACAGAAGAAGGCACCTTTTTATAGAATTATCGTGGCTGATTCCCGTTCCCCCAGAGACGGAAGATTCATTGAGGAGATCGGTACCTACGATCCCAGCACCGATCCCAGCACCTTCAACATCAACGAGGAGCTTGCAAAGAAGTGGCTTGCAAACGGTGCACAGCCTACCGAGGTAGTTGGAAAGCTTTTCAAGGCAGCCGGCATTGAGAAATAAATTACAACAAGCCTCAGGAGGTGGATTATGAAGGAAGTAGTAGAAGTACTGGCAAAAGCACTTGTCGATAATCCCGATGAAGTTGTTGTTACAGAGAAGACGGAAGGCAAATCGATCGTCATCGAACTTCATGTAGCTCCCTCCGATATGGGGAAAGTAATCGGCAAACAGGGCAGAATTGCAAAGGCAATCCGGACTGTTGTTAAGGCGGCATCATCGAAAGACAATACCAGAGTTGACGTTGAGATCGTCTAGTTTTTCGGATAGGAATGAAAAGACGGCGGAGCATGCTTGACATGTTTCGCCGTACTTTGACTTTTGGCTTTTTTGACGGAAGTCGTGAGACTACGGAGGATTGTATGGAAGATCTTTTTCAGGTTGGAGTGATCACATCCACACACGGAATCCGGGGGGAGGTAAAAGTATTCCCCACAACGGATGATCCGAAACGATTCAAACGCTTGAAAGAAGTCATTTTGGACACGGGGAGAGAGAAGCTGACGCTGAAGATTGAGAGTGTCAAGTTTTTCAAACAGTTTGTTATCCTGAAGTTTGCAGAGTATGACAACATCAATGACATTGAGAAATACCGGCAAAAGAGTCTCTATGTGACACGAAAAAATGCGGTACCGTTGCGAAAAGATGAGTATTATGTGGCGGATCTGATCGATCTGAAGGTGCTAAATGAGACCGGGGACGAGATTGGAATTCTGAAGGATGTCATGACAACGGGAGCCAATGATGTCTATGTGATTGCGATGAATGACGGCAGAGAATTGCTGCTGCCGGCTATTAAGGAATGCGTGCTGGCTGTGGATGTGGAAACCGGATTTATTAAAATCCATATTCTGGACGGGCTTCTTGACTGACGGGGGAATTATGTTGAAATTTCATATATTGACACTTTTTCCCGAGATGATACAACAGGGACTTTCGAACAGTATCATCGGGCGGGCAACCGATCGCAAACAGATTGAGATTCACACCGTTAATATTCGGGAGTTTTCCAACGAGAAACACGGAAAAGTGGACGATTACACTTACGGCGGAGGCGCCGGTATGCTCATGCAGGCGCAGCCGGTATACGATGCATGGAAGTCGGTGGGAGCCCATCGAACAATTTATGTGACGCCCCAGGGACGTCCCTTTACACAGGCTATGGCCGCGGATTTTGCAACAGAAAATGAGTTGACGATTTTATGCGGTCACTATGAAGGAATTGATGAACGTGTGCTGGAGGAGACGGTGACGGATTATGTGTCCATCGGCGATTATGTCCTTACAGGTGGGGAACTGGCAGCGATGGTCATTGTGGATGCCGTGAGCAGATTGGTACCCGGGGTTTTGGGCAACGAGACCAGCGCGGATACGGAAAGCTTTCAGGGGGATCTTTTGGAGTATCCGCAGTATACCAGACCGGAAGTGTGGCATGACAAAAGCGTTCCGGCAGTCCTTCTGACCGGTAATCATGAAAAAATAGCAAAGTGGCGTACAGAAACGTCCGTACTTCGTACCAAAGAGCGGCGCCCGGATCTCTACGAAAAGTATGCGTTTCGCCAGAGTGTGATCCAACATCTGATGAAACATAAGCGTGATAATATCCATATGATTGAATGTCTGCGCCGGGGAGGTACGGACATTCTGTATGCCTGTGGGGAAGACATTTTGCTGTACAATGCAAGATGCCGGCTGGGAATGATTACCGTCTCCACACAGGAAAAAGGAAGAGAGCTCTTGCAAATGGTTCCTCACCCGATTGAATCGTTTGTGATCTCTCAGGAGTTCATGATTGCGGTTTTGCAGGAGCAGTATGGAATGCATGTGGATATGAAGTGCGTAAACGCCTGCTATACGCAAAATGTGCCCCTTGGAATCCAGAATAAGGATCTGGAGATACGCCCTCTTACATCGGAACAGGAAGAATATGTGTGCCGGCATTACCAACACGGAAATTCTGCTTATATCCGGGGACGTATCGCAGCGGGAATGCTTTTCGGAGGCTTTCTGGAGGGGAAAATAGTTGCCTTTGTGGGGGAACATGAAGAGGGAAGCCTCGGCATGCTTTATGTGGATCCCGCATATCGCAGACAGGGTATAGGCGAGACTCTGGAGGCATACATGGTGAATCGCCATAGAATACAGGGGTTTCTTCCCTACGGACAGATTGAGATCGGGAATGCCGCATCCATGAGCATGCAAAAGAAGCACGGACTTTATCTGTCAGAGGGATTTATCTGGTGGATGAGCGCGGGAGACAAGTGGAGCGGTCAAAGTCCGCTTCCGCACGAGACATAAAAATACCGCTTCCGCACGAGACATAAAAAACACTTGCATTATCAGAAATACTGTGTTAAAATATCAAATGTTGTGAAAATGAGATGGTCCTCTGTTACGAAATGTATTAAGAACATCCGGTTTATTAAGGAGGCTTATATGAGCGATATTATCAAAGAGATCGAAGCTGAGCAGCTGAAGGCTCAGATCGATGAGTTCGAAGTAGGCGATACCGTTAAGGTATACGGCAAAATCAAAGAGGGTAACCGTGAGCGTATCCAGGTTTTCGAAGGCGTGGTTCTCAAGAGACAGGGCGGCAGCAACAGAGAGACCTTTACCGTAAGAAAGACTTCTAACGGTATCGGTGTTGAGAAGACCTGGCCCCTTCATTCTCCCAATGTTGAGAAAATTGAGGTAGTCAGACGCGGTAAGGTAAGACGTGCGAAGCTGAACTACTTAAGAGACCGTGTCGGCAAGAAGGCTAAGGTCAAAGAGCTGGTAAAATAATCAGAGATACCTGCGGACAGAAACCGCATCGGAAAAGGACAATTACTTTTGTAGTTGTCCTTTTCTATTTGGTTATCATGTGGTATTATAAAGTATAGGGCTTTGAAGTTTTGCGCATCGCTTTACAAAAACTTTGAAGCAATGTGTTGCTGGATAGGACAGTTATGGCACGGAATAAAGGATTATCATTTTATCGAAGAAAAAAGAAAATAAGCTCCGCTCTGGTTCGGGAAATATTCAGTTGGATGTTCGGAATAGCAGCAACGGTTTTTATTGCTTTTGTGGCAGTCTATTTTCTGGGAATGACCACACAGATTGTGGGTGCTTCCATGGAGCCGACACTTTATAACGGCCAACAGATCTTTATCAATCGTTTTGAATACCTTGTCTCATCGCCCAAGCCCGGGGATGTGATTGTCTTTCTACCCATCGGCAATGAGAAATCTCACTATTATGTGAAACGGGTGGTTGCGGGACCGGGTGACAGCGTGGTTATTTCCGGCGGCACGCTTTACGTGAATGGAGAAGCCAGCGAATGGATTGAGGGCAAGATTCTGGATCCGGGTATCGCCGGGAACGAGTGTGTTCTGGAAAATGGTGAATACTTCTGCATTGGTGACAATTACAACAGCAGTGAGGACAGCAGGTCGGCCAATATCGGACCGGTTGCCGCCAAGGATATTGTGGGGCGGGCCTGGTTTCATTTGCAATCCCGGAGTACGGGGATCGGTTTTATCAAGTAAGGAAAGGTTGGGCAGATAAGTGAATTATCAGTGGTATCCGGGGCATATGACCAAAGCGGTCCGGATGATGCAGGAAAATATCAAATTGATCGATCTGATCATCGAGCTTGTGGACGCCAGAATCCCGCTCAGCAGCCGCAATCCGGATATTGATGAGTTGGGGAAGGGCAAGGCACGGATCGTACTTTTGAACAAATCCGATCTGGCGGATCCGGAGATGAATAAGCGTTTTGTGCGTCATTTTGAAAAACAGGGTGCCCATGTCCTTGAGATCAATTCCAAAAGCGGCATGGGGATGAAAGGAATCCAGGGGCTGGTGTCTGAGGCATGTAAAGAGAAAATTGAGCGCGACCGGAAGAGAGGAATTGTCAACCGTCCGGTGAGGGCAATGGTCGTGGGTATCCCAAATGTGGGAAAATCTACGTTTATCAACTCGTTTGCCGGAAAGGCCTGTGCAAAAACCGGAAATAAGCCGGGAGTTACAAAGGGCAAACAGTGGATTCGACTTAATAAGAATCTGGAGCTTCTGGACACCCCCGGAATCCTCTGGCCCAGGTTCGAAGATCAGGAGGTCGGTAAAAGACTTGCCTTTATCGGATCCATGAATGATGAAATCCTGATTGTGGATGAGATGGCCTGCGATCTGATCGACGTTATCGCAAAACGCTACCCGGGTGCGATCGAAGCGAGGTACGGATTTGCCGCGTCCAAAGATGCTGTGGAAGTCCTAAGACAGATCGCGGAGAGCAGGAAGTGCTACCAGAAGGGTGAAAATCTGGATCTGGAGAAGGCGGCAGCCATATTGATCGACGATTTCAGATCCGGGAAATTGGGAAGACTGACCCTGGAAGAACCGGAGTCTTTGTGTAAGGAGAATGAAAATGAATAAACTAATGAAGGAACTGCTCAATACCGGAATCTACCTGCTTGTTGTGCTGTGTGCCACATGGCTGTTGATCCATTACGTGGTACAGCGAACAACGGTGGAGGGATCCTCCATGGAAACCACGTTGTCCGACGGGGATAATCTGTTTGTGGATAAGATATCCTATCGTTTTCGTGATCCCGAACGATTTGATATCATCGTTTTTCCCTATCAATACAAAGAGAAGACATATTATATTAAGCGCATTATCGGTCTTCCCGGAGAGACGGTGCGGATTGATGAGGCGGGCAATATTTACATCAATGACAAGATATTGGAGGAATCCTATGGAAGAGAGATCATAGATGCCGACAAAATCGGACTGGCGGCGCAGACAATCACGCTGGCGGCGGATGAATATTTTGTCCTGGGGGATAACCGCAATCACAGTCAGGACAGCCGTTTCGCGGATGTCGGCAACATAAAGCGCTCGAATATTATCGGAAGAGCATGGGTGCGAATCTGGCCGTTTCAAAAAATCGGTTTGATATCCCATCAGTGACAAAGGAGACAGATATATGACACAGGGCGAGATAAAGGAAAGATTGCAGGCAGCTTGTATCGATGAGCTGCCTGAATTCATAAATACCTTTCAGAACGATCAGCGGGCAGGGGTGCAAAAGCTTGTGGAAAGCGCGCGTAAGAGGCTGGAAGCCTTGGAACGTGAGAAGGAGAGAATCGAAGCACTTAAGGTTTACGAGAAAAAATATGCCGATTACGGCCTGATCTGCGGAATCGATGAAGTCGGAAGAGGTCCTTTGGCCGGACCGGTTGTGGCGGGAGCTGTGATCCTGCCGAAAGATTGCAACATTCTGTATATTAATGATTCCAAGCAGTTGTCCGAAAAAAAGAGAGAAGAGCTCTATGATGTGATCGGTCGGGAGGCAGTCGCCTGTGCGGTCGGATTTGCCTCACCGGAAAGAATCGATGAAATCAATATCCTGCAGGCTACTTACGAGGCGATGCGGGAGGCGATCGGGAAGCTGGCTCCACAGCCGGATTTGCTGTTAAACGATGCAGTCAGCATCCCGGGGGTATCCATCCCCCAGGTGCCGATTATCAAAGGAGATGCGAAGAGTATTTCCATCGGCGCGGCCAGTATTTATGCAAAAGTTACCAGAGATCGTATGATGGAAGAATATGCAAAGATTTTTCCCGAATATGGTTTTGCACAGAACAAGGGATACGGCAGTCAGGCTCATATTGAAGCCTTGAAGAAATATGGACCGACACCGATCCACAGGCGTACGTTTATCGGAAATTTCATCTGAGAACGTCCATGGGAATGTAGAGAACGGGGAACGCATTGTTTTGAGAATTTCGGATTTATTCACAGGGGAAAACAAAATCAGTGAAAGAGGGAACACCGAACAGACTGCATCGGCAGAAATCTCCCGGGTATCCGCCGAGGCGGCGAGACAGATTCGTGCATTGACACCCGGTCAGCTCCTTACGGGGGAGCTTGTGTCTCGAAACGGAAGCGATGTACAGATACGTGTGTTCGGAGATGCTGTTTTGAATGCCAAAGTGGAGCAGAATGTGCAGCTTGCTCTTGGGAAACTACTGACCTTCGAGGTAAAGAATAACAAGGACGCTCTGACACTGAGGCCTCTTTTTATCAATACAGCCGGTGAGGCTACTGTTCTGAAGGCACTGGATATGGCTTCTCTGCCGGTGAATGCACAAACGGTCAATATGACGCGTCTGATGATGGATGGAGGACTTTCGGTTGACCGGGATGCCCTGCAGCAGATGTACCGTGAAATCAATGCCAATGCCCCGGAACAGATACAGGATCTGGTCAATCTGCACAGACTGGGGCTTCCGGTTACACAACAGAATCTGACACAGGCCGGTATGTATCGCAATTTGACACATCAGCTCAATAGCGGTATGAAGGAAATTTTCTCGGCACTTCCCAATCTGGTGGAAGAAATGTTGTTCGGGGAGAAAGAGGATGTGGGCGGGGTTTTAAAACTCTATCAGGGAATTTTGCAGCCTGACGGGGAAAACGATGTGATAACGACAACCGCCGACCGGGACATCGTCTCCCGATTAATCAGGCAGTTTGCGGATTTGCTTACGGCGGATGAAGCGGACACGAATCCGTCGATCCCCGGGGATAAGAATGCTTTACTGCGACAGCTCATACAGGATTTGGAAGGGCTTTTGCAGGAGGAAAACAGAGGGAATCTTTCCGGATCCGAATCTGACGTGGACCGTTCGGTTCCCGGTAACAGAGCGGTGACGTTCCCGGACCCGCAGACCCAGACCCTGTCGCCAAAAATACGACAGGGCATCCGGGAGCTTTTGCGGGATCCGGATCTTCAAAGACTGGTGAACGGACAGCTTCAAAAGCAATGGATGATCTCGCCGGAGGAAACGGCGGATGCCGGAAAAGTGGAGGAACTGTACAAGAGGCTGGAAAAACAGCTCAAGGGTTTGTCCCAGCTCCTTGAGGATGTTGGACAACCGCAGCATTCCGCCGCCCGGGCAGTGGATAACATGCGTCAGAATCTGGACTTTATGCAGCAGATCAATCAGAACTATGTCTACCTTCAGCTGCCGCTCAAGCTTTCCCGGGGAGAGGCACACGGAGATCTCTATGTCTATACCAATAAAAGAAATCTGGCACAGTCGGAGGGCAATATCAGCGCACTTCTGCATCTTGATATGGAGCATCTCGGACCGGTGGATGTGTATGTCGCCATGCAGAATCAGAAGGTTAATACCAAATTTTACGTGGCGGATGATGAAATGCTGGATTATCTGTACGAACATATGGATATTCTCACAAAACGCCTCGAAAATCGCGGATACCATTGTGATTTTTCCATGCAGCTTCGGGGAGAGAAAGCGGATGACGAGAGTGTGATTGACAGGATCCTAAAGCGTGAAGGAGCACAGCCTCTGGCTCAGTATGGGTTTGACGTAAGGGCATAGGTGGAATATGGCAGAAGAACAAAGAAAGATAAAACAGGCAATTGCGCTGGAATATAATCCGGAGGAGGATGCTCCCAAGGTAATTGCCAGTGGCCGGGGGATACTGGCAGAGAAAATCATTGAGAAGGCCAAAGAGAGTGATGTTCCCATCCACAGGGATGATAAACTGGCGGATACCTTGTCCCGCCTGGAAATCGGGGAGATGATTCCCCCGGAACTCTATGAAGTGGTAGCGGAAATCCTGATCTTTGTAGATTCTATGGATAAACTAAAAGGGAAGATGAAATAGTGATAAGCGTGGTGTGATATGAACACAAGACAGGTGGGGACAGACAAAGAAAAGCTTGCGGAAGAATATCTGAGGGATGCGGGTCTATCCATTCTGGAACGCAATTTCCGTTCCAAACAGGGCGAGATTGATCTGATAGCGCTGGACGGACAATGCTATGTGTTTGTGGAAGTGAAATACCGTGCATCTTTGAACAGAGGAGCTGCCTGCGAGGCGGTGGGAATCGCAAAACAGCGTCGCATCTGCAGAGTTGCGGATTATTACCGATACCTCCATCGGCTGGGAAACAGCACAATGATACGTTATGATGTGGTAGCCATCCAGGGAGATGAGATTCGCTGGATCAAGAATGCGTTTCCACATGTTTATGCGGGAAGAGGGAACTTTTAATAATCGCGGAGGAAAGAAAGGAAGATCGATGCGTGAAGTGATTCGTATCAGGCGGCCGAACGGGCCGGTACTTAGGCAGAATAAATGGGAGGACGTGGAGTATCTTACCTTTCCCAAGCTGGAGGAAACGGGGATTGTGGAGCATCTTTTCACCACTCGACTGGGCGGTGTCAGTGAGGGAATGTATGCTTCCATGAGCCTCAAATTCGACATTGGTGACGACCCGGAAAGGGTACTTGAAAATTATCGCAGAATCGGAGAGATCCTTCATTGTGACCGGGATCATATGGTGGCATCCCATCAGACGCATACGACGAATATCCGTGTGGTTACGGAAGCGGATGCGGGGAAAGGGGTGGTGCGCCCCCGGGACTATTCTGACATTGACGGCCTTGTGACCGACTGCCCGGGACTTGCACTGGTTACGTTTTATGCAGATTGTGTGCCGCTTTACTTTGTGGATCCCGTGAAGCGTGTGATCGGACTTGCACATTCCGGATGGAGAGGAACAGTAGAACGTATGGGGGCATGTATGGTTCGAAAATTACAGGAGGAATACGCGTGTGAACCGAAGAATATTCTCGTTGCCATCGGCCCGGCAATCTGTCAGGAATGCTATGAAGTCAGTGAGGAGGTTGCCTGTAGGTTTGCGGATTTGGAGAGCCGTATGAAGGAGGAGAAAAGAACACTTCTAAAGAGCGGCATCTATGACAATTTCAGCAACGGAAAGGTGTGCGTGCCCGGAGAAAAGCCCGGTAAATATCAGCTGGATCTGTGGCTTGCCAATGCCCTGATTCTCTGTGAAGCCGGTATTTGTGCTTCCAGGATCAGTATCGCGGACATCTGTACCTGTCACAATCCGGATTACTTATTTTCACACCGGGCAAGCATGGGTAAAAGAGGAAATCTTGCCGCATTCCTGATGCTTAAAGAAGAATGCGGACGGATTTAAACAATTATTAAGATTTTCTCCATAGAACCTTTCACAATTTTCTGGTTTAATAAAAATAAAGAGGTACGATAAGAGAACGGTTTGACCGAGGGAGGAGTATCATGGCGAATATTTTGGTTTGTGATGATGACAAGGAGATCGTGGATGCAATTGAGATCTATTTGAGTCAGGATGACTATCGTATTTTTAAGGCGTACGATGGAGAGCAGGCAATTGCTATACTGGATCGGGAGGAGATTCATCTTCTGATTATGGACATCATGATGCCGAAATTGGATGGCATCCGGGCAACCATGAAAATCCGTGAATACAGCAGTATTCCGATCATCATGCTGTCTGCCAAATCGGAGGATACGGATAAAATTCTGGGACTGAATATCGGTGCAGATGACTATATCTCGAAGCCTTTCAATCCCCTGGAGCTGGTTGCGAGAGTGCGTTCCAACCTGCGCAGATATACTTCACTGGGTAGCCTGAATCAGGAGAGTAAGGCTCTCTACCAGGTGGGCGGTCTGGTGATCAATGATGACACCAAGCAGGTTACGGTGGATGATGAGCCGGTGAAGCTTACCCCCATCGAGTATAATATTCTCCTTTTACTGGTGAAGAATCAGGGGCGTGTTTTTTCCATCAATCAGATTTATGAGAGCATCTGGAATGAGGATGCGATCGGAGCGGATAATACAGTAGCGGTTCATATTCGCCATATCCGGGAGAAGATCGAAATCAATCCCAAGGAGCCCCGTTATCTGAAGGTGGTCTGGGGTGTCGGCTATAAAATCGACAGACAATAAACGAGGAGCTTTTCATGAAAAAGAATACGATGAAACGTCTGGGCTTAGGGTTGCTCCAGCACTTGTGCGCGGGCGGTATCCTGCTGGCAATCGCAGCAATTCTGTTTAATTCCTGTCTTGCGGTGGATACCATACACGGAACCAGATTTTACCGCATCGATCCTTTCCACGCAGATCCGGAATTTGAGGATTCGGTTCTGTTTCAGGATCTGTTTCAGACTGCGGTGGAGGACGTGACCAGTCTGGTTGTGGTGAAGGGGCAGCTTGAGACGGACGGAGAACTGGATCTCGATAAAAGAATTGATGTGACCCAATATGCCAACCGTATGGGAACCGGAAATGCCTGCAATACGACGGCGGTTTATACGCTGGAGAATCTGATCAAATGGGGAAGAAGGGGAATCGAGTACAAGAATCGGTCCATGAGCATGTCCGATTTTGTGAATTATTTCGAGGATGCCGTATCTCCCTATAACTTTGATGTGGATGCCTCCGGGCGACTCAGATTTATCGGCTATAATGAAGGGTATTATACCGGTGAAAAAGTAATTCCGGAGGATTCCGATCTGAATTTGAAGTCGCAGGAAGAACTTCAGGCAGTGGAAAAAACCATGGGAAATTATACGAAGGAACAGCTGGAAGATATGGCTTATTCGTATATTCTTTCCGATGTCCCGGATGAAATAACAATCTCCAGAGAGGATGACGGAACACTCTATATTTACGTATCCATGTTAATCTGTCAATATGACATGGCGGACGGAGAGAGACAACTCTACAAAAAGGCGGATAATTGGGCTGATTATCTGGCGCTTCAGGAAAATGTGGCAGAGAGTGCAAAGAGTCTTGCACTCAGCTATGAGCAGTATCAGAATTCCAACGAACTCTATACAGAGGGCAACAGCAATCTAAAATACGTGGTCCGTGTAATGACCGAGGACGGGATCAAAACCTATACCAATATGCCCGAACTGGAGAACTATGATGACAATGCGATCACGGACTATTACACCAATTACCGCCGCTATGTGATCTATTATCCGGACAGCCTCGGATTCATGGGAAGCGGGAATATCACCGAGAATGATATTTACCAGTATATGAGTGAGTACGAATATGCTTACCCGGAGACCACTCATGTTTGGATCGGCGTGGATACCAGCTATGCCGTGAAGGGGGATGCTCTATACAATGCCAATACCCTGTATCAGAGAATTGTCCCCAATGTGGCAAAATTTGTTGCGTTGATCGCACTGCTCAGTGTACTGTGGCTGATACTGGCTGCCTATCTGACGGCGACAGCCGGTGTCATCTGCGATGAAGAAGGGGAGCGTCAGAAGTATCTGACCAGGTTTGACCGAATCTGGACGGAACTGCTGTTGCTGGGAGTGGTGCTTAGCTTCTATATTCTGCGATATGGTAAGGAATACCTGAACCTGGTAGCCGAGGACGTGTACATCAGTAATACGGAGAATGCCGGAATTGCATTTTACCATTTTGGGGAGTATGGCATCTTCGCCGGTTTTGGCGCCGACTTCAGCCTGTGGGTGTGCCTTCTCTGGTACAGCCTGATCCGCAGGATCCGCAGTCACAGTATCTGGAAGGGCAGCTTTTTGCATGATCTGTACCGCTTCCTCGGAAGGGTTTCCAGGTTTGTTCTGTCACATCGCAATTCCGTAGTCAGCAGCCTGCTTCCCTATAATCTGTTCCTGCTTTTTAACCTGATTGGAATCTATGGATTCTATCGCTGCATCTTTGCCCTGAGCTTGTGGACTATTCCGGTTGCGATTCTCGTGATTGTGTGCGACGGAATTGTGGGCGTGCTTTTGTTTCGGAGAAACGCCGAGCAGGTGGATATCGTGGAGGGTATTCGAAGAATCCGTGACGGAGAGGTGGATTACAAACTGGATGCCGATTCCATGCATGGTTCCTGCAGGGATCTGGCGGACGCGGTAAACAATATCGGGGAAGGCATCAAAAAGGCAGTTCATACCAGCATGCGGGATGAACAGATGAAAACGGACCTGATTACCAATGTGTCCCATGACATCAAGACACCTCTTACCTCCATTGTCAGCTATGTGGATCTTCTGAAGCGCTTGAAGATTACGGATGAGCCGGCGAAGAGCTATATCGAAATCCTGGACAGCAAATCCCAGCGCTTAAAGCTGCTTACGGACGATCTGGTGGAGGCATCCAAGATTTCCTCCGGCAACATTGTACTGAATATGGAGAAACTGAATCTGACGGAGCTGCTCAATCAGGGAATCGGAGAATTCTGTGAGCGCTTTGAGGAGAAGAAACTGAGCGTGGTCTTCGAGAGTGCAAGAACCGAAGCCAATATCTATGCAGACAGCAGACGCATGTGGCGAATCATCGAGAATCTGTTTCAGAACATCTGCAAATATGCACTGGAGGGAACCCGGGTTTATATCGATGTGGCGTGCCGTAACGGGTCTGTGGAGGCATCGTTTAAAAATATCTCCGAACAGCAGATGAACATCGGAGCGGAGGAACTGACAGAGCGATTTATCCGCGGTGATGAGTCGAGAAGTACGGAGGGCAGCGGTCTCGGATTATACATTTCAAAGAGTCTTACCCGTGCTCAGGGCGGCAGTATGGAAATCCGGTTGGACGGAGATCTGTTCAAGGTGATTCTTACCTTTAAAGAGTACGAAGAGGAGAGCGTTGAGAATCGGGAAGTTGCACAAGAAGAACAGGAAATGTAAAATCAGTATAAGTAAAAGAAAGAGGTACAACCGATCCGGTTCGTACCTCTTTTCTTGAATCAAAAATCCACATCCATGTTGGAACGGCGATTGTAAGCCTCCAGTACGCCGTGAATCTTGTCGGTGGTAGCCATTACGTTGGAAAGAGATGCATCGTGATTCATAAAATCAATGATCGATGCGATGAATTTGCTCATGTCTGCCTCAACAAAATAGGGACGGCTATAGATTTCAGGCGGTAAGTATGTCAGGTCGGTCGTAATGACCTTGTCGAAGTATCCGCGCTCATAAGCCTCGTCAAATGCTTTGAGACCGTCCGTAAACAATCCGAAAGTACAACAGATGAATACACGTCTTGCATTCATACTCTTCAACTGTTTGGCGGTGTCGAGCATGCTTCCGCCGGAGGAGATCATGTCATCGATGATGATGATATCCTTTCCATCGATGTTGTCGCCGAGAAACTCATGTGCCACAATCGGGTTTTTGCCGTTTACGATGGTGGAGTAATCCCGTCTTTTGTAGAACATTCCGGTGTCTACACCGAGAACGCTTGCAAAATAGATGGCACGATCCAGTGCGCCTTCGTCGGGGCTGATTACCAGGAGATGATCCTTATCTACGATCAGATCATTTTCTGCGTTCAACAGGGCTTTGATAAACTGATACGGGGGCGTAAAATTGTCAAACCCGCTTAACGGAGTTGCATTCTGTACGCGGGGATCATGTGCATCAAAGGTAATGAAATTGCTGATGCCCATATTGTAAAGCTCCGTCAGAGCGTATGCGCAGTCGAGCGATTCCCGGCCGCTTCGTTTGTGCTGGCGTCCCTCATAGAGAAAAGGCATGATAACGTTGATGCGCTTGGCTTTTCCCTCGGCGGCAGCGATGACACGTTTCAAATCCTGATAATGATCATCGGGGGACATGTGGTTGGTATAACCGTTTAGTTCATAGGTGATACTGTGGTTGCAGACATCCACCAACAGGAAAAGATCCTTGCCGCGGATGCTCTCGCCGAAGACTGCTTTTGCCTCACCGCTTCCGAAGCGGGGAACGCTCACGTCACACATATAGTTGCTCTCAATGTAGCCGTGAAAAGCAGGGTCATTTTTTACTTTGTCATTGTGAATGCTCTTGCGGAATTCAATGATGTAGTCATTGATCCTGCGCCCCATTCGTTCTGCGGACGGAAGTGCCACAATTTTCAAAGGAGCGACGGGCATTGCATTTTCCAGTTCATGTAAATTCGGCATTTGTATACAGATCCTTTCCGTATCATCCCTGTGTGAAGCAGGGGATAAGAGTAGCTTAACCATATATAATTTATAACATTCCCATGGGCGCGTCAAGAAATTTAGTGACACGTGTGGAAATTTCGGGTACAATCAAAGGAAGACAGTTAGAGAAGGGAATCAGTAATGAAAAAGCAACATGTTGTCAAAAATGTTCTTCCGGGCAGTATTGCGGAGGAACTGGAAATCATGCCGGGTGACAGGATTCTTTCCATCGATGATACGGAGATTGAAGATATTTTCGACTATCAATTCCTGATTCAGGATACCTATATAGAAGTGCTCGTTGAGAAACCGGACGGTGAACAGTGGCTTCTGGAGGTTGACAAGGAGTTTGATGAGGATCTGGGCATTGAATTTGAGAACGGCCTGATGGATGAATACAGGCATTGTCACAACAACTGCATTTTCTGCTTTATCGATCAGATGCCCAAGGGGATGCGCAAAACCCTCTATTTTAAGGATGATGATTCGAGGTTATCCTTTCTGCAGGGCAATTATGTGACACTTACCAATATGTCGGACCATGATATCGACCGCATCTGCCGGTATCATCTCTCCCCTATAAACATTTCTTTTCACACCATGAATCCTACGCTTCGCTGTAAAATGTTAAACAACCGTTTTGCGGGAGAGGCTCTGAAGAAGGTGGATCGGCTGAATGATGCGGGAATCCGCATGAATGGACAAATTGTTCTGTGCAAGGGCGTCAATGACGGGGAGGAACTGGAATACAGCATTCGTGAGATGATGAAATATATCCCCAATCTGGAGAGCGTTTCCGTTGTCCCGGTGGGACTTTCCAAATACCGGGAGGGACTCTATCCCCTGGAGCCCTTTACGGAAGCGGATGCCTGCGAGGTGGTTGACACCATTGAGCGTTATCAGCGGGAGTGCTATGCAAAATACGGGATCCATTTTATCCACGCCAGCGATGAGTGGTATATTTTGGCAAAACGGAAATTGCCGGAGGAGGAACGCTACGACGGGTATCTGCAGCTGGAAAACGGTGTCGGTATGGTGCGTCTTATGCTGGAGGAATTCCGGCAGGCTATGGAAGCCAGAAAGCGGAAAAAGGCATTTCCGGATCCGGATTTTTCCGATTCCGTCTCCGTGGCGACGGGACTGCTTGCGTATCCGTATATCCGGCAAATGGCGGACGAGATGATGGAAGCATTTCCCAATGTATCCATCACCGTCTACCCCATTACCAACTACTTTTTCGGGGAACGGATCACGGTGTCCGGGTTGTTGACGGGACAGGATATTCTGGAACAGCTTAAGGATCGAAAACTGGGAAACAGGCTTTTGCTGCCGCAAAATGTATTGCGTGCCGGGGAGGCAGTCTTTCTGGATGATATCACGCTGGATGAAGTTGAAAAAACTTTACAAGTCCCGGTAAATATTGTAAAATCAAGCGGATGTGATTTTGTTAACGCAGTATTAGGAGAGTAGATATGGCAAAGAAAAAATCCAAGCCGATTGTTGCCGTTGTGGGAAGACCCAATGTGGGAAAATCCACTCTGTTCAACGCCCTGGCGGGAGAAAATATTTCCATTGTAAAGGATACTCCGGGTATCACCAGAGATCGTATCTATGCGGATGTTACCTGGCTGGATAAGACATTTACCCTGATCGATACCGGAGGTATCGAACCGGATTCCAAGGATGTTATTCTGTCCCAGATGCGCAGACAGGCAGAGATTGCCATGGAGACGGCGGATGTCATTCTGTTCCTTGTGGATGTCAAACAGGGGCTTGTGGATGCGGACTCAAAGGTTGCGGACATGCTTCGAAGAAGCCGCAAACCGGTGGTTCTCGTTGTAAATAAGGTGGACAGCTTTGAAAAGTATATGTCCGATGTGTATGAATTTTACAATCTCGGCATCGGCGATCCCCATCCGATCTCAGCGGCAAACCGCATGGGATTGGGCGATATGCTGGAGGTGGTCGCAGAGTATTTCCCGAAGGAACAGGGAGAGGAAGAGGAGGACGAGCGCACGAGGGTAGCAATCGTCGGGAAGCCCAATGTGGGCAAATCCTCATTAATCAACAGGCTTTTGGGGGAAGAGAGGCTGATTGTTTCCGATATTGCCGGAACGACCCGCGATGCTGTGGATACGGAGATTGCGTATGGCGGGAAAGAATATGTTTTTATTGATACGGCAGGCTTAAGGCGCAAGAATAAGGTCAAGGAGGATCTGGAGCACTATATGATCATCCGCACCGTCAGTGCGGTAGAACGCGCGGACGTGGTGGTGATGGTGATTGATGCGGTTGAGGGTGTTACGGAGCAGGATGCCAAGATTGCCGGAATCGCACATGACCGCGGCAAAGCGGTTATTATTGTGGTGAATAAATGGGATGCGGTAGAGAAGGATGATAAGACTATTTATCGTTTCACCGAGAAGGTGCGCAATACGCTTTCCTTCATGCCCTATGCGGAAATTCTGTTTGTCTCCGCCCTGACCGGACAGCGCCTGCCAAAGCTCTTTGAGACGATTGACATGGTAAGCGAAAACCATGCGATGCGTGTGTCAACCGGTGTTCTGAATGAAATTATGGCGGAAGCGGTTGCGATGCAGCAGCCTCCTTCCGACAAAGGAAAACGTCTGCGACTGTATTACATTACGCAGGCAGCGGTAAAACCGCCTACCTTTGTCATCTTTGTGAATGATAAGGAACTGATGCATTTTTCCTACACCCGCTACATTGAGAATCAGATACGGGAAACCTTCGGTTTCCGGGGAACCCCGCTTCGATTTATCATAAGAGAACGCAATGAGAAGGAGCAATCGATAAAATGATACGAATCATCTGCTTATTAATCGGATATGTTTTTGGCTTGTTTCAGACGGCTTATATTTACGGACGGGCTCACGGAATTGATATCAGAGAGCACGGAAGCGGCAACGCCGGTACCACCAATACGCTTCGTGTCCTCGGAACAAAAGCAGGGCTTATCGTATTCCTCGGTGACTGTCTCAAATGCATGGCAGCGGTATGGCTGGTGCGTATTTTGTTTGGCACAACCTATCACAACATAATTTATCTGCTCTGTCTCTATACGGGGGCAGGTGCAATCCTGGGACACAATTATCCCTTTTATCTGAACTTTAAGGGGGGGAAGGGCATTGCAGCCACCGCCGGTATGGTTCTTTCTTTCCATCCCTACTTTATTGTCACAGGACTTCTTTTGTTCTTTGTGCCGTTCTTTACAACACATTATGTTTCGCTCGGTTCACTTCTGGTGTATGCGGGACTTTTGATCCAGTTGATCATTTTCGGGCAGATGGGCTTTTTCTCTGAAATGACTCAGCCTCAGCTGATTGAGATGTATCTCCTGTTCGGGGCCCTTGCGGTCATGGCATTCTGGAAGCATCGTGAGAACATCCGGCGACTGATCAACGGAAATGAACGAAAGACTTATCTGACCAAGAAGAATAAGGTCGACGCCGAGCCCGTGGAGAAGGAAGATCCGGCGTGTGACCAAAAGCGATAGAAAGGGTTATGAAAGATGGCGAAAGTTACAATATTGGGGGGAGGAAGCTGGGGAATTGCGCTTGCAGTCCTGCTACATAGGAATGGACATCAGATAACGGTGTGGTCCGCACTGCCCGCGGAGATAGAGATGCTGAAGAAGGAGCATGAACACAAAATGCTGCCCGGCGTGATTCTGGCAGATGATATTGTGTTTACCACGGATGATGCGGAAGCGGTTGTCGGTAAGGATATCCTGGTCATGTCTGTGGCAAGCTCCTACACGAGAACCACGGCTCACAGAATCTCTTCACTTGTTGCACCCGGGCAGTGCATTGTAAATGTGGCTAAGGGCATTGAGGAGAAGACACTCATGACCCTCTCCCAGGTGATTGAAGAGGAGATTCCACAGGCGGATGTGGCGGTTTTATCCGGGCCTTCCCATGCGGAGGAAGTGGGACGTGGCCTTCCGACCACGATTGTAGTCGGAGCCCGTACAAGAAAGACCGCAGAATACCTTCAGAGTCAGTTTATGAATGAGGTATTCCGGGTTTATACCAGTCCCGACGTGCTTGGAATGGAACTGGGGGGCGCTCTTAAGAATGTGGTCGCCCTTGCGGCGGGTGTAGCCGACGGACTGGGATACGGCGACAATACCAAGGCAGCGCTCATCACAAGAGGGATTACAGAGATTGCAAGACTGGGCACCGCAATGGGTGGACGTGCCGAGACTTTTAGCGGTCTCACCGGAATCGGTGACTTGATTGTTACCTGTGCATCCATGCATTCCAGAAACCGCAGAGCGGGCATTTTGATCGGTCAGGGAAAGACCATGCAGGAGGCGATGGATGAGGTACAGATGGTGGTGGAAGGTGTTTATTCTGCCAAAGCCGCAATGGCGCTGGCCCGCAAATACGATGTGCAGATGCCGATCATCGAACAGGTAAATGCGGTTTTGTTTGAGGGTAAGAGTGCAGAGGCTGCTGTGAGAGAGTTAATGCTTCGCGATAAGAAACTCGAAGTGTCGGATGCGATGTGGCAGTAACGGGATATACAACCAGGTGGGCGACGGATGATGGTCTGTCGCCCTTTGCTGTAAAACGTGCAGAAAAATTGGATTTGATCCGTGTTATTACAAATACATCAGGAAGAGATCATTCGCTAAAGCATCTGCGGAATGGAGTTTACAATGAGAGAAAACAACAAGAAGAACAAAAAAATTTGGATCGGTATTCTGGTTTGTGCGTTGATGATTACGGCAGTCAGCATTTTTCTCGTGAAATTTCACGTCGAACAGACGCTTGCGGAGTTTGTTGTGGAATTGGGAGATCCGGTAACGGAGGATATTCACTTCTATCTGACGGGTGAGGAGTGGTCGCTGGGCAGGGCGCAGCTGGATCTTGGGGATGTGGAAGCGGACAAGATCGGTACCTATGAAATCCGGGTGGACCACGCATGGCATCATTTTACCTATCAAGTCACGATTCAGGATACAACACCCCCTGAACTGGAACTTCGGGAAGGTCCGATTTACCTGGAGAAGGGAGTAAGCTACGGAACCGATGACTTTGTGGTGAAGGCATGGGATGTGAGCGGTGACGTTCGTTTGGATCTGGTAAAGGAATCTTCCGGTCCCTCAAAGAGCGTGACTTATTCGAACTGTGGCGATTACACCTTCACGGTGACTGCACAGGATGGTAACGGAAATGCAATCAGCGGACAGATTTCGGTTACGGTGGACACCGCTCCCGTGTTCGGTGAAATGCCGCAGTATTATATAAGCGTCGGGAATACCTTTGATCAGATGGAGGGGATTACTGCGTACGATGATGTAGACGGGGATGTGACGCCCCTTGTCTGTATCGTGGATTCGAATCTGGATGCTGATTCGCCGGGCGTTTATTACATAAATTACAATGCTACGGACAGTTATGGACTGACCGGTACCGGTACCATGCTGGTGCATGTGTATGATCCGATGGATCTGCAGGAGTTGATCAACACCCACCGGATCAATCGCCATGAACAGATTATTCTTGGGGCAATCAATCTCTATGACGGGGGTGTCTATGAAGACAACGATATTGATTTTATCCTGGAAGAGATGGAGCCCGCTCTTGTCTGTCTGAAACATGAGTTCGGAAACGGCGGTTACGACAGAGGAAGCGGCTATATCGTGGAGATCAATGACGAGGAGATCATCATCTGTACCAACGCCCACGTGGTGTCCGGCTATGACACCTGGGATATCTATTTTCATGATGGCTCCAAATTGCAGGGAACTGTCATTGATATGCTCGGAAGTCCGTGCTATGAGACGGATATTGCATTCGTCAGAGTGGATCGCTCCAAGGCGAGCGAGGAGCTGATGGATACCTTAAAGACCGTACATATCTCCAGAAAGTATTGGGAGGAACTGGATAACAGGGAGCAATTGGATCTCGGGATCCGCTGCATCGTGGAAAAAGGAAAAGTCTGGATCAATCGTACCGGCAGCTTAAAAAAGAAGAAGAGTACGATTCCTCCTGACTCCAATTCGAAGTACGGAACCTTTACGGAACTGGGGGTGAAGGTGCAACCCGGCATGTCCGGTTCGGCTGTCTTTGACGGATATGGAAATCTGATTGCCATGGTGGTGAGTCACAGCACCTATAACGGGGAGTCTTACAATTGGGCCATTACACTGGACCAGATTCTGGCGGGCTATGAAAAGGTTATGGGGAGGTCACTCAATTACGAATAAACTTGCTTTTATGGCCCAAATAGTGTAACATGAACATGTTTGAGCGATAGGAGAGGAAAGATTGGAGTCGAGCTTCGCGAAAGGATAGATGAGTATGGAAAATCAGGCATTTAACGGAACCCGGGAATATGTGGCAAGCCAGGAACTGATGGCAAGTGTCAACATAGCGATTGCATTGAAGAAACCGCTGCTAATCAAGGGAGAACCCGGAACCGGTAAGACCATGTTGGCAGAGGCAGTTGCCACGGCACTTGGCAAGAAATTGCTGATCTGGAATATTAAATCGACCACGAAGGCCCAGGAGGGGCTTTATGTCTATGATACGATTCAGCGCCTTTACGACGGTCAGTTCGGTGAGAGCGGAGTGGATGATATCTCCCGATATATCAAACTCGGCAAGCTGGGTGAAGCATTTGAAAGCGATGAGCAGGTTGTTCTCCTCATCGATGAAATCGACAAGGCGGATCTGGAATTCCCCAACGACCTCCTCTGGGAGCTGGATCAGATGGAATTCTATATCCATGAGACCAAGCGAACGGTGCGGGCAAAACAGCGTCCGATTGTGATTATCACATCCAATGCGGAGAAGGAGCTTCCGGATGCGTTCCTGCGCAGATGTATTTTCCACTACATTGATTTCCCTACTCCGGAGCTGATGGAGGAGATTGTGAAGGTCCATTACCCCGATGTGGAAGAGCATTTGTTAAAAAATGCCATGGATGTATTTTACAGTATTCGGAATCTGCGTGACATCCGCAAGAAGCCAAGTACCTCGGAATTGATCGATTGGATCAATGCACTGCAAATCGGCGGAATCCAGGCGGAGACGATCCGGTCTGCGCTTCCCTTTATCGGTGTCGTGGTGAAAAAGGACGAAGACCTGGAGACGGTAAGGCATACCGGCGTGTAGGATGCGCAAAGAGGTTCGAAGTGTATTCAGGATGGGAGTAGACGAATGTTTATTCGATTTTTCGAGAGCCTGCGGGCAAAGGGTCTGCATGTCACACTGGGGGAGTTTCTGACACTTCAGGAGGCTCTGGATAAGGGGCTTTGCGGAAGCTCACTTACGCAGTTTTACTATGTCGCACGCATGATCCTTGTCAAGAGTGAGACCGATTTTGACAAGTATGATATGGCTTTTGATGAGTGCTTTAGACCTGCCGGACGTCAGACTGAGGTGGGAGCCGAAATGTTGCACTGGCTGGACAAATCCGATATGCTGGAACTTGCTCATGAAGAGGCACGGGCACATCTGAATCAGATGGAGGATATTCAGGTGGATAAGGAGGATGTGGAAGAGACCTTCAAACAGCGTCTGCGGGATCAGAACGAAGAGCACAACGGAGGCAACTTCTGGATCGGTACCATGGGAAAAACATCCTTTGGCAACATGGGCGGTAATGTGGGTGGTGTCCGGGTCGGCGGACAGACCGGATATCAGTCGGCGTTCTCGGTTGTGGGTGCCCGAAAGTACCGGGATTTTCGGGATGATCGTGTGCTGGATAACCGACAGTTTCAGCTGGCTTTTCGAAAGCTGCGGCAGTTTTCTTCCAGTCTCGATATTCCGGAGACGGAGTTGGATATTGAGCGCACGGTGGATAAAACCTGTAACAACGGCGGGTGCCTTCAGATCGTCATGAAAAAACCCCGCAAGAATTCGGTGAAGCTTTTACTTTTAATGGATTCCGGTGGAACTATGATTCCCTACAGTACGTTGCTCAATGATCTTTTTCAGGCGGTTCACAAATCCAATCATTACAAGGATGTGAAAACCTATTATTTTCACAATTGTATCTATTCCAAGGTCTACAAGACACCGGAGTGCGAGAATGGTGACTGGGTTGATACGGAGTGGATGTTCCGCAATGTGGATAGCGATTACAAGGTGTTGATCGTGGGGGATGCCGCCATGGCACCCGAGGAGCTGTATTCGGATACCGGTAATTACCGGGGCCCCAACGGAGGCCTTTCCGGGTGGGAATGGCTACAGCAGATCAAGCGCCATTATAAAAAGGTTGTCTGGCTGAATCCTAAAATGGCACCGGGCAGAGCACCCTGGCGGGAGGCAGAGACGGCAATCCGGGAACTATTCCCCATGTATAAGCTTACCGTTGACGGATTAAATCAGGCCATGGTAAAGCTGATGGTTCAGAAGTAAAATACGGATGTTTTCCTGCAGACGACAGTTTACAAAAAGCGGAAAGGTATAGCTGCTACAATGGAAATCAGGCGTGCAAAGGAAACGGATATGGACCGGTTGAGTGAACTGTTGTTGCAGGTCAACCTGGTACACCATAACGGCAGACCGGATCTGTTTCGTGTGGGACGAAAATACAACAAAGAACAGCTCAAAAAAATCCTGGCCGACGACCAGACCCCTATTCTGGTTGCAGTGGATGACAGAGACTGTGTTCTGGGATATGCATTTTGTGTCTTTAAACAGTTAAAACAGGATAATATACTTACGGATATCAAAACACTTTACCTGGATGATCTCTGTGTGGATGAGAATTTACGGGGACAGCATATCGGCAGGACCTTGTATGATGCGGTTGTGAAATTCGCCAAAGAAGCCGGCTGTTACAATGTCACTCTGAATGTATGGACCTGTAATCCCGCAGCTGTGGCATTCTACGAAAGCTGTGGGTTGAAACCGCAGAAGATCGGTATGGAGACCATTCTGTAGAGCACGTTAATCAATAGAAAGAGGAGAAGAAAAATGACGGTTTATGATGAATTAAAGGCCAGAGGCCTGCTTGCACAGCTTACGGACGAGGAGGAAATCAAGGAGCTGATCAATCATGGAAAAGCAACCTTTTACATTGGTTTCGATCCCACAGCGGACAGCCTTCATGTGGGACACTTCATGGCCCTTTGCCTGATGAAGAGACTGCAGATGGCCGGCAACAAGCCCATTGCTCTGATTGGCGGCGGTACCGCAATGATCGGCGATCCCTCCGGAAGAAGTGACATGAGAACCATGATGACCACAGAAATGATCGACCACAATTGCGAGTGCTTTAAGAAACAGATGAGCCGCTTTATCGAATTCGGCGAGGGTAAAGCGCTTATGGTAAATAATGCGGACTGGCTCAGAGGCCTGAATTATATTGAGTTTTTGCGTGAGGTAGGAGCTCATTTCTCCGTCAACAGAATGTTGACTGCGGAGTGCTACAAACAGCGTATGGAAAAGGGACTCAGTTTTTTGGAGTTCAACTATATGATCATGCAGTCCTATGATTTCCTGGAATTGTATAAGAGATATGGCTGCAATATGCAGTTCGGCGGTGATGATCAGTGGAGCAATATGCTGGGCGGAACCGAGCTGATTCGCAGAAAGCTGGGAAAAGACGCGTATGCGATGACCATCACACTGCTGTTAAATTCCGAGGGCAAGAAGATGGGTAAGACCCAGAAGGGGGCGGTGTGGCTTGACCCTGAGAAAACCTCTCCCTATGAGTTCTATCAGTACTGGAGAAATGTGTCCGATGCGGATGTGCTGAAATGCCTGCGTATGTTGACCTTCCTTCCGCTGGAGCAGATTGATGAGATGGACAAATGGGAAGGCAGTCAGCTCAATACCGCGAAGGAGATTCTGGCATATGAACTCACCAAGCTTGTACACGGTGAAGAAGAAGCAGGCAAAGCCCAGGAGAGTGCCCGCGCACTTTTTGCCGGTGGCGGTCAGGCTGCGGATATGCCCACCTGTACATTAAAGGAAGAGGATTTCCGTGACGGTAAGATTGATATTCTCGGAGTACTTGCCGTGTCCGGTCTCTGCGCTTCCCGATCGGAGGCAAGACGCGCTGTCGAACAGGGCGGTGTGACCGTTGACAACGAAAAAGTTACGGATATTAAGACCTGTTATGAACCGGAGCAGTTTGCAGGCGACGGCGTGGTTGTAAGACGCGGAAAGAAGAGCTATAAGCGAGTTGTGATGCAATAGGACCGTTATGGTATGATTGCCGCCTGTGCGTTCCAAATAATTTCATAAGAGCATGAAAAGGACCTTCTGCACATATACATATAACAGCAACTGCAGGAGGTCTTTTGTTATGGAAAATACATACGAACTTTATAAAGATATCGAGTGCCGGACCGGGGGAGAAATCTACATCGGAGTTCTGGGACCTGTCAGGACCGGTAAATCCACATTCATCAAGCATTTTATGGATGAAATGGTTTTGCCGAATATGGAGGACGAACATGCGAAAACCCGTGCACAGGATGAACTGCCGCAGAGCGCCGGAGGGAAGACGATCACCACGACGGAACCGAAATTTGTTCCCAATGAGGCGGCATTGGTGAAATTAAATGATGAAACCCAGGTGAAAGTGCGACTGATTGACTGTGTCGGCTACATGGTGGAAGGCGCTACGGGGCATATGGAAGACGATTCGGAGCGCATGGTGAAAACACCCTGGTTTGACTATGAAATCCCCTTTACCCAGGCTGCCTCGATCGGAACGGATAAGGTGATGCACGAGCATTCCACCATCGGATTGGTGATTACCACGGACGGTAGTTTCGGGGATATTCCCAGAGGAAACTATCTGGAAGCGGAGGAAAAGACAATCCAGGCACTCAAAAAAACCGGAAAGCCGTTTCTGGTGCTGGTCAACAGCCAAAAGCCCTATTCGGAGGAGGCCAAAAAGACCGCGGAAGAGATTCGGGGCAAATACGGTGTCTCTGTGATGCCGATGAATTGCGAACAGTTGAAGCGAGAAGATATATACCGAATCCTGGAGCGCGTCCTCTATGAATTCCCGATTACCTCGATTGCACTTTATATGCCCAAATGGGTGGAGATGCTGCCGGCAGATCACCGGATCAAACAGGAATTGATCCGCTGTCTGAAGGCTTTGGCAGCGGAATACTCGGTGGTTAACGATGTGATCGATCATCCCTTTTCCATCGAATGTGAATATGTCAAAAAATGCAAAACGGATGAGATTTCCCTGCGTGACGGACGCATTAAAGTGCAGCTCTCCATGGATGAGAAATATTATTATGAGATGCTCAGTGAGATGACCGGAGAATCCATCCGGGATGAATATCAACTGCTTCGATGCCTGCAGGAGTTTTCATCTATGAAGGCGGAATACGGAAAAGTAGAAAGTGCATTGCACAGTGTGAAGGCAAAAGGATATGGGGTTGTAACACCGATTCGTCAGGAAATCAGTTTGGATAAACCGGAGCTTATAAGACATGGGAACAAATATGGTGTAAAGATTCGGGCGGTCAGTCCTTCCATACATATGATCCGTGCCAATATTGAAACTGAAATTGCACCGATCGTGGGAACCAAAGAGCAGGCAGATGATCTCATCCGCTATATCGGTCAGGCGGAGGAGAATGAAAACATCTGGGATACCAATATTTTCGGTAAGACGGTGGAACAGCTTGTGAGTGACGGAATCACGACAAAAGTGACGTCCATCGGCGAAGAGAGTCAGCTGAAACTTCAGGACACCATGCAGAAGGTGGTGAACGATTCCAACGGAGGCATGGTGTGTATCATCATCTGAAGAAGGCATTGATATCCAGAGAATCGGTTCCCAGTGTGTAGACAGGATAGGCGTATCCGTAAACGGTCACGCAGAGGGATACAAGGACCATAAGAATCAAGAATGAGCACAGACCCGTCGCGATGGATTCCGCAAGGCGTCCTGCGGCGGGTTTGTGACGTTTTGCACCGTCGAGAAATGTCCGCACAATTGCTTCCAGACCTCTTGTGCAATACAGCATGAAGGGAAACAGTGCGGGGAGAAGATAACGTCCCTGAGGCTGATAGTCGATACGGTAGGAATAAACGACACTGAGAATGCAGGGCATCAGTATACAGAAAATCATGTTGGCATGGAAAAAACGGTTCATACATCTGCGGCCGGTGAGAAACGGAAGTTCCTGACGGCGCAGGACGGACAGGATTGCGCCGATGAGGATGCTGCACCAGAAGAGGTATTTGTACATGCGGTAGATCCACAGGGCGGTAATGATATTCATGGGGCCATAGATACCGATAAAACTGAGCCCGGAAAGTGTCACAAAATCCGATTTGGTCAGCATATCAAACACGGAAAAGCCTTGACTCTGCCAGGTGACTCTGGTGGCAGGATGGTAGGCGGGAAGCGCATAGAGCGATGCGCAGGCGTCCCGGGTTTTAAGCCCCAGAAAATCACCGTCGTATAAAACAGCACAGCGGATAAACCACCAGCCGATGCCGAGAAGCACGAGGATACTGATTAGGCCGCCGATTCGCATAAAATCCCGAACGGCAAAATGTAAGCGCCCTTCTTTCCGGGAAAGAAAGGAAGCGGTGAACAGAAGGATGGCACTTAAAATAAAGCCGTATGCATTGTAATAGGACAACGCGCATAGGATGATTCCGACCGACAGGCTGCTTATGGAGGAGAAATCGAACCCTCCTTTGAGTCCTTTGGTCAATCCGTAGAGCAGGATTGCAATGGACATCATACAACAGGAATCGGTATTGACATAGGTGTGCACGAAAATGCTCTGGGGTAAAAACAGAACCAGAAAGCAAAACAGAGTGGCAAATCGCTTGTCCGAAAACCATAAATTGGCCAATTTCCTTACAAAGTATGCCTGTATAAGACCGAAGAGAAAATTGACAAGTCGTGCAGTATAGAGAAGGACCGGGGCATCCTGTGTAAACAGCCCGACCAATCGCATGGCATAGCCCTGTGCCATATAGGGCAGGATCGGTTGAAAGGCGTATGAGAAGCCATAGCCCGGAATCCGGATTTCCTCCTCGTAGCCGTTCGGCAGCGTTCCGTGTTCGGCAATGTAGGAGGGAATCAGAAAGCGATTGTACTCATCGGGCGGATTGCCGAAAGGCTGTTTAAACAGCAGGGAGAGTGCAATAATGACATAAGCAGCATAGTATAAAATGTCCGTCAGACGGGCGGAATCCTTTTCCCATATTCTTTTGACGGCCTTGATCGCTCTGGTCATTTTCTTGCTCCGTATCATTCTTTTTTACCATACTATCACATTCTGAAATAGAAAACAAATGAATTGCTTTTTATTTGAATATTTTGTATAATGTTTTTGTTGCATTTGTCAGATTTATGCAAAAGGAAATTCATCGTGAAACAGTTTATCGAAAAGTATCGCAACCGCATTGTATTGATGGGGTTGTTTGTGTTTTTTGTACATGGCTCAAAACTGCACTCGACTGTGATCGGCATTGATTCGGAAGATATTATGAACAGTGGCTTAGGGTTTTATAACGGATGGGTGCATACGGGACGCGGCGGTCTTGTCTTGTTAAAGTATCTGTTTGGCAACAGCACCTTCAATCCCTATCTGGCCGGTGGCATGACCATTGTTCTGTTTACTCTTTCGGTCTTTTTTATGCTTTTTTTATGGGAGAGGGTTTATGGCGGGCATGAAGAAAAGGGCAGTTTAGCGGCTTTTCTTGTGGGAGGATTTCTCCTGGCAAGCCATCCTGTCTGGGTGGAACAGTTCTACTTTTCCCTGCAGAGTATGGAGATCTGTGTGGGGCTTCTGATTACTGTGGCAGCTCTGTTTTTGAGCCGGAGGCTGAGCCTTAGGGAAGGAATTCGGGATGGTTGGTATGCATTGACCTCGGTTTTGTGTTTACTGCTCGCTTTCTCGCTCTATCAAAGCTTTGTGCCGCTCTTTATATTTGGAGCGGTATCCCTGCTTCTTACGGATACACTTCGAAGGCTTACGGCGGGGGAGCGGATTACCTCCAAAGAGATGCTCCGTCAGGTTTTTGTATACGTCGCAGTATTTCTCACAGCATTCCTGTTGAACCAGGCGATCACCTGCTTCTTTTTTTCGCCCTCCGAATATCTGAACAACCAGATTAAGTGGGGCAGCGAATCGGTCGCAAAGGGGCTCTATCGGATGCTTGCCCATGTAGTGCGCGTGTTCACGGGATATAAAAGTGTCTTTTATCATTTCAGTTTTGGTGCTTTGTGTATTCTTGCAGCCTGTCTGCTGATCGGAAAAGTCAAACGTTCTAATGCAGGAAAAACGGGAGCCGGATGGATTGCTTTCCTCTATGGATCGCTGCTTCTTACCCCGTTTTTGATGACCTTTCTTATGGGGTCCTCCCCGGTTATACGATCTCAGCTGGTGCTTCCCTGTGCCACTGCATATCTGGCCTGGCTTACGGTTATGCTTTTTTTGGAAGAACATCCTCTGAGTGGTCGGATTGGGGAGCTCGGAATCTCCGGGGGGATTGTGTGGATTGTAACAGCGCTTGTCTGTATCACCGGCATCTGGTCGCAGATCGGAAGATCTCTGGCGCTGTACTATACCGATGCCTGCAGATATGCCGAAGATGAACGGATCGGCAGGGATCTGATCAATCGGATCGACGTCGTTATGAACGGAAAGAATCTGCCGGTGGTCTTTTTGGGGAGACATGAATTTAGCGGCAATCGTTCCTGTGTCGAGGGAGAAATGATCGGAGTATCGTTTTTTGATCATGATACGGATGAGGAACCCAGATTTTATTTCAGTTCCAGACGTGTGATCGGATTTCTTCATACCCTGGGTCGTGATTACCGGCTGATAGAACAGGATGAGGTAGCGGATTATGTGGACTACTGGTACTATATGCCTGCCTATCCGCAGGAAAATTGTGTACAGATCCAGAATAATACCGTGGTGGTGAAACTGGGACCGTTGGACAAAGAGTGTGAAAAAAAGGAGGAATAAAAATGGCTTCTGCGGTTTATGAGAAACTGATAAGGTGTTATGAGTGTGTGCGCAGGATGACGGACTTTGTGCCAAAGGTCGCAATTGTTCTGGGTTCCGGGCTTGGAGATTACGCAGACAATATCCGGGTCGAAAAAGATATTCCCTATGGTGACATTGAGGGCTTCCCGGTGTCTACCGTGCCCGGACATGCGGGTAAATTTATCTTCGGATATCTGGATGAGATTCCGGTTGTCTGCATGAAGGGAAGAGTGCATTACTATGAGGGCTATCCGGTTTCGGATGTGGTGCTCCCGACCAGACTGATGAAGCTTATGGGGGCAAAGATTCTGTTTTTGACCAATGCCGCGGGTGGCGTCAATAAGAGCTTTCATGCGGGGGATCTGATGTTGATAAGGGATCAGATTGCATTGTTTGCACCCAATCCCCTGATCGGTCCCAATGTGGAGGAGCTGGGCACCAGATTCCCGGATATGAGCCATGTTTACGATCCCGAATTGCAGAAACTGATTAAGAGTGCTGCTTCCGAGAACGGCATCTATCTTCAGGAGGGAGTCTATGCCCAGCTTACGGGGCCTTCTTTTGAATCTCCGGCGGATATCCATTTGTTGCGCACCCTCGGTGCGGATGCGGTCGGGATGAGCACGGTAGTGGAGGCGATCGCGGCAAACCACTGCGGAATGCGTATCTGCGGTATTTCCTGCATCAGTAATCTCGCCGCCGGAATGACATCGGAGCCGTTGACCCACGAAGAGGTTCAGGAGGCTGCAGATAAGGCAGCACCCTGCTTTAAAAAGCTGGTGACGGAATCGGTTCGGAAATTTGCAGGGTTGAACATTTGACCGGGGACAGACCGGGATACGGAGGGACAAGCTTCCATGAAGACAAACATGGCGGATGCCGCTATCGTCGAATTGATTGAAATGGCATTCGAAGCCAGAAAAAATGCATACATTCCCTATTCCGGTTATGCGGTGGGAGCGGCACTTGCCTGTGCGGACAGCCGGATTTTTACCGGATGCAATGTGGAGAACGCCTCTTTCGGAGCCACAAACTGTGCCGAGAGAACCGCATTTTTTAAGGCGGTAAGCGAGGGAGCACGAGATTTTCGGGCGATCGCCATTGTGGGAGGAGTATGGCAGGGACAGGATGAGAAGCCATACTCTGTGAAGGATTATGCATATCCCTGCGGAATCTGTCGTCAGGTGATGAAAGAACTGGGAGGCGATGATCTGACGGTCATTGTCGCCAGGTCGCGAGAAGACTATAAGGTATGGACTCTGGCAAAACTGCTGCCGGAGGGATTCGGAGGCTGGCAATGAATATACGACTGTACAATGCGAGAATTCTTACGATGGAGAAACATCGTGACATCTTTCAGGGAGAAATCTGGATCAAAAATGATAAGATTGCCTATATTGCGGATCAAAGTTCGCTGAAAGAGGAGTGGAACCGGAAGGAAATCCCCAGAATCGACTGGGATATTGAGATGGATTGCCACGAAAATCTTCTCATGCCCGGATTCAAAAATGCACATACCCATTCCGGGATGACATTCCTGCGCTCTTATGCGGATGACGTACCGCTGCAAACCTGGCTGAATGAGAAGGTTTTTCCCATGGAAGCCAAGCTTTCCGGGGAAGATATCTATGAGCTGACCAGACTTGCTGTTCTGGAGTATCTCACCAGTGGTATCACTGCCATATTCGACATGTATCTCACGCCGGATACCATCGCCGAGGCATGCATGGACATGGGGATGCGCTGTGTGCTTGTGTCCGGACTGAATAACTTCAGTTCTTCACCGGAGCAGGTGGAGGAGGAGTATCTGAAGTGGAATAAAAAGAATTCACTGATCAGTTATCAGCTTGGTTTTCATGCGGAATATACCTGCTCCAAGGAGCTGCTTTACCGGGTGTCTCAGCTCGCACACAGACACAGGGCGCCTGTGTACACCCATTTGGCGGAGACACAAGCTGAGGTGGAGGAATGTAAGGTACGTTACGGAATGACTCCGGCAATGTTCCTGGATTCCATGGGGATCTTCGAATTCGGAGGCGGATGTTTTCACTGTGTACATATGACGGAACAGGATATGGATGTGTTCCGCAAAAGAAGGCTCTATGCAATCACCAACCCGGCATCCAATTTAAAGCTTGCCAGCGGAATAGCACCCATTGCGGAGTTTGAAAAGCGAAAGATTCCGGTTGCAATCGGAACGGACGGCCCGGCGAGCAACAATTGTCTGGATATGTTCCGCGAGATGTTTCTGGTGACAGGGCTGGCAAAAGTGCGGGAGAAGGATGCCGCCTGTGTGGATGCAGCCAGTGTGCTGCGTATGGCTACCGTACACGGTGCAAAGGCAATGGGACTGAATCGTGCAGATACGCTTGCGAAGGGGAAATACGCCGATATCATTCTGATTGACCTGAAACAGCCCAATATGCAGCCCATGCACAATATCCGCAAAAATCTGGTCTACAGCGGAAGCAAATCTAACGTGCTGATGACCATGGTCGGGGGAAAAATCCTATATCGCAACGGCGAATTCAATGTGGGAGAGAGTGTGGATTCCATCTACGCGAAATGCGAACGGATTGCGAAGCGCATCCTTCAGTAGTATGCTATCCGGCACTTTTGCCGGACATCATAAAGAAACCGCGGTTGGAAAACCGCAAAACTATTCACTTAGGAGGGAGAACCAATGGAGAAATTCTTCAAACTCAAAGAGAACGGCACCAATGTCAAAACTGAGGTTGTGGCCGGACTCACCACCTTCATGACGATGGCCTATATCATCGCCCTGAATCCCAATCTGTTGACAGGATTTGATGTCGGATCCAAGCTTTGGAACGGTGTTTTCCTGGCAACCTGTATTGCTTCCGCAATCGGTATGTTTGTTATGGCATTTGCCGCAAACAAGCCCTTTGCAATGGCACCCGGCATGGGACTTAACAGCTTCTTTGCAATTGTCGTTGCCAACATCGCAGGCCTGACCGGTATGTCCTATGTGGCATCCTTCCAGGCAGCACTCTGCATCATCCTGATCGAGGGTATTGTTTTCATAATTCTTTCTGTACTGAATGTACGTGAGAAGATTGTTGAGGCAATTCCTCTCGGCGTTCGACTCGGTATTGCACCTGCGATCGGCCTGATGCTTATGAACATCGGCTTTGGCTCCAATGCAGGTATCTACTCCGAGAACGGTGGACCGTTCTACGCAATGCGTGATTTCTTCGGAGCACTGACCCCCAGCCTTGCCCAGACAAGCATGGGAAGCGGCTACGCAGCAATGGTGCTTTCGGTTGTCACTATGCTAATCGGTCTGTTTGTGATTGTGATTCTTGCACAGAAGGGCATTAAGGCAGCCGTAATCATCGGTATGCTGGTTGCAAGTGTGGTTTACTGGGCAGGTGAAGCTATTTTCCTGGGCGTAAATCCTTTTGCAGCATTAAAGGGGGCATCCTTCGTTCCTCCTTTTGCAGATATGGCTTCCACCACACTGTTTAAGTTTAATTTTGCAGGGTTTGCCCAGATCGGGTGGTTCACCGTTATTACCCTGATTATTACGTTCTGCATCATCGATATGTTCGACACCATCGGAACTTTGGTTGGTACTGCAAGCCGTGCGGGAATGCTTGACAAGGACGGCAAAATGCCCCAGATGAAGGAAGCGCTTCTTGCAGATGCAGTCGGCACGGTAGTAGGTTCCGCTACCGGTACCTCCACCGTTACCACTTTCATTGAGTCTGCATCCGGTGTTGAGGCAGGCGGACGTACCGGACTTACCGCTCTTGTTACCGGTATCACCTTCCTGGCTTGTATGTTCCTTGCTCCCGTAGCGGCAATCATCCCTGCGGCAGCAACCTCTTCCGCCCTGATCTATGTCGGTGTACTTATGATTACCGGACTGAAGAATATCAATTTCGAGGATATTACCCAGTCTCTGCCGGTTGCAATCATGTTGATTGCGATGCCCATTTCCGGTTCCATCGGACACGCAATCGGCCTCGGACTGATTGCTTACACTGTAATCAAGCTTTTCACCGGTAAGGCAAAGGACGTATCCGTACTTACTTATGTTCTTTCCGCAATCTTCCTGATTAAGTTCTTCCTGGTTGCGTAAGAATAAAATGTCATTACGGGGAGGGCACATATTAATGTGTCTTCCCCTTTTTGAAAGGATCGGTTTATGGAATATTTGGTGTTGATTACAGCCCTCTTTTTGTTTGTTGTCGCGGTATTTGTACGAGAGACCTGGATTGCAGGAAAGGAGCGCAGGAATCTTATAAAGACCATTGCGGAAAGCTATGGACATGTCTGCGAGAGAGAGTACACACCGGAGCGTTTCGCACGGATACCGGGATTTTACAAAAGACACAGGAGAGAGACCCAGCTGGATGATATCACCTGGAACGATCTGGATATGGACGCGGTATTTCGCGCAATCAACAGTTCACTTTCATCCATCGGGGAGGAGTATCTCTATTATCGTCTGCGCTGCACCGATCTTACACAGGAGGAAGGCGATCATTTGGAGTGCGTGATGGAATACCTTGATACCCATTCCGAACAGCGCCTTGCTCTGCAGCTTTTCATGAATAAGCTGGGGTATACCGGGAAATATTCCCTGTATGAATATCTGGACCAGCTGGATTATCTGGGCGAACGTTCCAACCGCTTAAACATTCTGATGCTGGCCCTGTACCCTCTCTGTATCGCTCTGATTCCGTTTTCTATGGGAATTGGACTCGCCGGTCTTGCGATGGTGATGGTGTTTCAGATTTTGCGGTATTTTAAAGAAAAGGGGGAAATCGAGGCCTATATCACGAGCTTTGTCTATGTGGTCAGATTGATCAATATTGCGGGTGAGATCAGTCGTATGGATATGCCGGCGCTGGAAAGGGAACAGGAGATATTGCGTAAGAACTGCAGTGCACTGCAGAAGATGAAAACCGGTTCCTACTGGGTGTTTTCTCAGAACCGTGCAAACATAAGCTCCGGTAATCCGCTGGATGTAATTCTGGATTATCTTCGTATGATTTCGCATTTTGATTTGATGGTGTTTAACCATATGCTTCGCCAGCTGAACGGACATCTTAAGAATGTGGACGCTCTGATCGAGACAGTCGGGTATCTGGAAACTGCCATCATGGTTGCCTCCTATCGGAAATCTTTAAAAGAGGGATATTGTGTACCGCAATTCAGCGAATGCCGGGAAACGGAGGAAGGTTGCAGAAAACGGGAACCGGACAAACGGAAGATGATTCTGGAAAGCGCGTATCATCCCCTGATTTCAAAACCGGTCAAGAACAGTATTACCGCAACCCGTGGGGTTCTGCTCACCGGCTCCAACGCATCCGGCAAATCCACATTTTTAAAGACCGTAGCGCTCAATGCTATCCTGGCACAGACCATTCATACCTGTTGCGCAAAGTGCTATGAAGCGCCTTTGATGCGCATCTATTCCTCCATGGCGCTTCGGGATGACATTTCCGGCGGCGAGAGCTACTATATTGTTGAGATCAAAGCCCTCAAGCGCATTCTGGATGCTGCGGATCAAGGGGATCGGCCGATTCTGTGCTTCGTGGATGAGGTGCTGCGCGGCACCAATACGGTGGAGCGCATTGCGGCGGCGACGCAGATCTTAAAGAGCTTCTATTCCGATAAAAAGTCCCCAATTCTGTGCTTTGCGGCAACACACGATATTGAATTGACACAGCTGTTGGAGGAATATTACGATAACTACCATTTTAGTGAGGAGATTGTAGAGGACGACATACGGTTCAATTATCTCCTAAAGCCGGGAAAGGCAGACAGCAGAAATGCCATACGCCTGCTGGGGATCATGGGATATGATGAAGCGATTATCCGCCGGGCGACACAGGCTGCACAAATCTTTCTGGAAACCGGAAGGTGGGAAGTGCAGCCCGGGAATGAGACAAAAAGGAATTGAACCAACGGGAGTTTTGTGCTATCATACCTACAGAGGCAACAAATATTGCGTTTTGGAAATTTGATAAAGAGGATGATGTTATGCTTTTACTGAGTACATTGTGCACGTATTTACTTCTTTTCCTGATATTTGTGGCAGTCATTGCACTTGCTGTCTTTTTGGGAATTACACTGCGAAAAAAGAAAAATGCGAAGACCAGTCAGGGAGCAGGGGACGACACAGTCGGTGAAGTATAGTGTTTTCTGCAAAATTGGATAATCTGTCAGGAGAAAAAGGGAGTTTTGCACCAGCAGAATTCCCTTTTTATCATAGAGAGGCGATCGAAAAAGCGAATTGGATAAGAGGGGATGGCGAATGAAAAATTTTGATGCGATATTCTGGGATGTGGACGGTACATTACTGGATTTTCTGTATTCACAAAGATATGCGATACGCAAGTGTTTTCGCACGGCTGGACATGAAATTACGGATGCAATGATCGAACGCTATTCCCGGATCAACGATATGTTCTGGAAGAGACTGGAGCTGGGAGAAATTACGAAAGAGACGCTGTTAAGAGGCCGTTTTCTGCAGTTGTTTGAGGAGTATTCGCTGAAGGATATCGATGTGAATTCCTTTCTTGCAGAGTATCAGGAGGCGCTTGGAAGTGTCTACAGCTTTATCGATGATTCTCTGACAATCTGCAAATCCTTGCAGGGGCACATCCGTCAATATGTTGTGACGAACGGAGTTACCTCCACCCAGAAAAACAAATTAAAGCTTTCGGGGCTGGCAGAGGTGATGGATGCTGTATTTATTTCCGAACAGCTGGGAGCACCCAAACCCCACAAGGAATTTTTTGACCGGTGTTTCGAACAAATACAGGCTGCAGGGTGGACTATCTATCCGGACCGTATTCTGATCGTCGGAGATTCCCTCACAAGCGATATCAAAGGAGGGATGACGGCAGGGCTTAAAACCTGTTGGTACCGACCGGAAAATGCCCTTTCAATGGATCCCCGGGTGAAAGCCGATTATGAACTTTACAAGCCGGACTATGAGATCGAAGATCTGCACCAGATCTATCAGGTGCTCAAACTGTTTGATTGCGGATGGGAGTAATAAAGATGCCCAGAAAAGAAGGTCAGAAATTAAAATTGCTCTATATTGTAAAGATCCTCTCCGAGCGAACGGATGAAAATCATCCCATGAGTACCGGGGAACTTATAAAAGCGCTGGAAGCGGAGGGGATTTCCTGTGAGCGGAAAAGTATTTATGACGATATTGCGAAACTGAACGATTTCGGTTATGAGATCCTGCACGCCTCCAACCGGTCCGGCGGAGGGTATGCATTGGTCAGTCGTGAGTTTGAACTTCCGGAATTAAAGCTCCTGGTGGATGCGGTGCAATCCTCCCGATTCATCACAACGAAAAAGTCCAGGGAACTGATTGCAAAGCTGGAGGGGAAAGCGAGCCGATACGAAAAGAGTAAGCTCCAACGGCAGGTCTATGTGTCCGGAAGAATTAAGACCGAGAACGAAAGCATCTATTATAATATCGACAGTATTCACCGGGGCATTCAGGAGAATCGACAGATCCGGTTCACCTATATGGAATGGAATTTGAAGAAACAATTAGTTCCCCGCGAAAACGGCAACCGGACAGTAAGTCCGTGGGCCCTGATCTGGCAGGACGAAAATTATTACCTTGCGGCATATGACAGTGCTGATGCTATCATGAAGCATTTCCGCGTGGATAAAATGGGCAGTGTGGAAGTGACAGACAAGTGTCGGGAGGGGATGGAACAGTTTGAAAAGACCGATCCCGCCGGGTATACCAACAAAACCTTCGGTATGTATGGCGGTGACGAGGAAACGGTGACCATCGAATTTGAAAACCGCCTGATCGGTGTCGTTATGGATCGTTTCGGTAAGGATGCCGATATCAGACCGATGGAGAACGGGACCTTTCGGCTGCGCACGAAGGTTGTGGTAAGCGGACAGTTTTACGGATGGCTATCGGGAATCGGACCTGGGGCAATGATCCTGTCACCGGAAGTGGTAAGAAAGAACTACTTTGCCTGGCTGGAACGAATTCTAAACGAAAATAGAAACAGAACAGAATGAATTAGCGATAACAAAGGGTTAGTCAAGTGCAATCACTGCGAAAAGGTATCTAAAAATTAGATACCTTTTTTGTCTAATTTACCGACATTTATTTTCTTTTGCCGATTCTGTTGACAAGAAGGGCGATCAAGAATAAAATTTGTAATGTACGGGCACAACATATAGAGCAGCATATTTAAATAACACCATATATTGTATCACGAAAAAGGCCCAAAACAGTGAAGTTACAAGGTTTTTGAAAGGGATGGAGTGCATGAGCAGTAATTTTGATTCGACTGACACAACAGAAATTGACTTCGGCAGCGAGTACAGACCCAAAAGAGATGTCTATGTGATTAAGAAGGACGGCAGCAAAGAGGCTTTCAATGTGCAGAAGGTTATCAATGCGGTCGGGAAAAGTGCATACCGTGCGCTGACGAAATTTACGGAGGATGAGCAGCGACATATCTGTCGCTATGTTATCGAAAAAGTCGATGAGCTGGAAGTGGATGAAATCCCCATTCCGATCATGCATAATATTGTCGAGAGTGCCCTTGAACAGGTGAAACCGATTGTAGCAAAGAGCTATCGTGATTACCGCAATTATAAACAGGATTTCGTGCGGATGCTGGATGATGTCTATAAGAAGAGTCAGTCCATCATGTATATCGGCGACAAAGAGAATGCCAATACGGATTCTGCTCTTGTGGCCACCAAGCGAAGCCTCATTTTCAACCAGCTCAACAAGGAGCTCTATCAGAAGTTCTTCATGACCACGGAGGAAATTCAGGCCTGTCGTGACGGGTATATCTATGTGCATGATATGTCTGCCAGAAGAGATACCATGAATTGCTGCCTGTTCGACGTGCAGAACGTTTTAAGCGGCGGTTTCGAGATGGGAAATGTGTGGTACAATGAGCCCAAGACGCTGGATGTTGCTTTTGATGTAATCGGCGATATTGTGTTGAGTGCCGCAAGCCAGCAGTATGGCGGTTTTACAGTGCCCAGTGTGGATCTGATTCTGGAGCCCTATGCGGAGAAATCTTATAAGAAATATGTGGAAAAATATCTTCGTCTCGGAATTGACCGGGATACTGCGGAAGCGGAGGCTTACGCAGACGTTGTGAAGGAGTATGAACAGGGGTTCCAGGGTTGGGAGTACAAATTCAACACAGTAGGAAGCAGCCGCGGTGATTATCCCTTCATAACCGTTACGGCCGGAACCGGTACCGGAAGATTCGCCAAGCTTGCGACCATTACCATGCTGAATGTGCGCAGAAAAGGACAGGGAAAGAAGGATCACAAAAAACCGGTTCTTTTCCCGAAGATTGTATTTTTGTACGATGAGAATCTGCATGGCCCCGGCAAGGAGCTGGAGGATGTTTTCGAAGCAGGCGTGCGCTGTTCCGCCAAGACAATGTATCCCGATTGGCTGAGTCTCACCGGTAAGGGATATGTGTCCAGTATGTACAAGCAGTACGGAAAGATTGTATCTCCCATGGGGTGTCGCGCGTTTCTCTCTCCCTGGTATGAGCGGGGAGGAATGCACCCGGCGGATGATAAGGATGTCCCTGTCTTTGTAGGAAGATTCAATATCGGAGCGGTATCCCTTCATTTGCCCATGATTCTGGCAAAGGCACGTAAGGAGAGCAGGGACTTTTATGAGGTTTTGGATTATTATTTGAATCTGATTCGTCAGCTTCATATCAGAACCTATGCATATCTGGGGGAGATGCGTGCTTCCACGAATCCGCTTGCTTATTGCGAGGGCGGTTTCCTGGGTGGTCATCTGGGACTTCACGACAAAATCAAACCGCTTTTGAAGTCCGCTACCGCAAGCTTCGGAATCACCGCATTGAACGAACTTCAGGAGCTCTATAACGGAAAATCTCTTGTCGAAGATGGAGCCTTTGCGCTGGAGGTTATGGAGTATATCAATGCAAGAATTAATGAGTTTAAAGAAGAGGATGGCTATCTGTACGCGATCTACGGAACTCCCGCGGAGAATCTGTGCGGCGTACAGGTGAAGCAGTTCCGTAAAAAATATGGAATTATTGAGGGCGTATCGGACAGGGAGTATGTGAGCAACAGTTTCCACTGCCACGTGACAGAGGATATTACTCCGATTGAGAAGCAGGATCGGGAGGGACGCTTCTGGGATCTGTGCAATGGTGGAAAGATTCAATATGTTAAGTATCCAATCGACTATAATACGGAAGCGATCAAGACGCTGATCCGACGTGCCATGGATCTGGGGTTCTATGAGGGTGTTAATCTCTCGCTTGCATATTGTGATGACTGCGGACATCAGGAACTGGAGATGGATGTGTGTCCGAAGTGCGGAAGTCGCAATCTGACAAAGATCGATCGTATGAATGGTTATCTTTCCTATTCCCGTGTCCACGGGGATACCCGTCTGAATGACGCGAAGATGGCTGAGATCGCGGAGAGACGTTCCATGTAGGAACGTTTCAAATAATCGGTTGGAGATAGTGAGACGATGAGATATCATAATATAACCAAGGATGATATGCTGAACGGCGACGGACTCAGGGTTGTCTTGTGGGTGGCCGGATGCAATCATTGCTGTAAGGATTGTCAGAATCCGATTACATGGGATCCCGATGGGGGACTTCCCTTTGATGACGCTGCCAGACAGGAAATATTTGAACAGCTGGAGAAAAGCTATATTTCCGGAATTACCTTTTCGGGAGGCGATCCTCTGCATCCGGTGAACCGCATGGATGTGAGGAATCTGATGGCTGAGATTCGGGAGAAATATCCGCAGAAAACAATCTGGCTCTATACCGGGGATATCTGGGAGAATATTATGTACTATCCCATGATGCAGTATGTGGATGTGCTTGTGGACGGGGAGTTCCACACGGACGAAAAAGATGTTAATCTTTTGTGGAAGGGCAGTAGGAACCAGCGTGTGATCGATGTCAGAAAGACGCTGGCGCAACCGGATCCGAGCATGCCGATTCTCCATTGCCCGGACTATGCGGAGGGATCCGGACCAGTGCAGACGATAGTCAATGCACCGGTAACCTCATGTATTTTGTAATGTAAGAGTTGTTATGACAGTGGGGAATGACTATACGAGTCAATATATTGACCTGGTGAGTCAACCGCAAGAGAAATTCATTCGCAAATTTCTCTTGCGGTTCCTCGAACGTAACATTCTCGGAATGGAGTGTTAGATGCGTAGAATTGCACAATTTTTTAAAGTGAGTCCCCAGCTGTTTCTGGAAGCGATGCGGGAGGATTTCCCGGAGTATACGGAAGAGGACATTCGCGATATTTACGATTCCATTGAGCTTCCGAGACGTGCCACCAGAGGGAGTGCAGGTTATGACTTCTTTGCTCCCTTTGCGTTCTCTCTACCACCCGGAGCCACCATCAAGATCCCGACAGGCATCCGCGCCAGGATGGAGGAAGATTGGGTTTTGAAGCTCTACCCCCGCAGCGGTCTTGGGTTTAAGTTCAGACTTCAGATGAACAATACGGTCGGAATCATTGACAGTGATTATTATAATTCCGACAACGAGGGTCATATTTTTGTGAAGTTGACCAATGACTCCAAGGAAGGAAAGACAGTGGAAGTAGCTGCCGGAACCGGGATGGTCCAGGGAATTTTTCTGGAATATGGGATCACAGTGGATGACGATGCGGACGGAACGCGCAACGGAGGCTTCGGAAGCACGACCGTGCAAAGTTGATAAATAGGAACAAAAGGAAATGAATAAATACTCCCTTTCAGGCGATACTTTGAGAGATCAATGAGCCGAGGAAAGGGAGTTTTTGTATGAGTGAAGGGAATGAAACAAAGGAATCCATGGGCAAACCGGTACGGGGAGAGAAAATCTCTGAGGTACTTGCGGAAAATATGGATTTTATAGATACCCGTCTTTCGACAGACAGCAATTTTGATGTTGTTCGCAGGGTTGTGTCCATCGGGGGGAAGAACGCATGCATGTATTTTATTGACGGATTCTGCAAGGATGAGCTGATGCAAAAACTTCTGGATCGATTTATGAGTATTACACCGGATAAGATGCCTGCAGATGCCCATGAAATGTCGAAACAGGAGATTCCCTACGTGGAAGTGGATCTGGAGGATGATTGGGAACAAATCCTGTACTTCCTTCTGGCCGGTGTATTTATACTTTTCGTGGATGGCTACGATAAGGCGCTGTTAATCGATGCCAGAACTTATCCGTCAAGGAGTGTGGATGAGCCGGAAAAGGATAAGGTTCTGAGAGGTTCCAAGGATGGGTTTGTGGAAACCATCGTTTTCAATACCGCACTGATTCGAAGAAGAATTCGCAGTCCTAAGCTTCGCATGGAGATGACAACGGCAGGACAGAATTCGAAAACGGATATTGTGCTCTGTTACATGGAGGATCGTGTTGACAAGGCACTCCTGGAAAATGTAAAGCGAAAAATTTCGCAGATCAAGGTGGATGCGCTTACCATGAATCAGGAGAGTCTGGCAGAGTGCCTATATCGCAGGAAGTGGTACAATCCGTTTCCAAAATTTAAATACACGGAGCGACCGGATACCGCAGCTGCACAGGTGCTGGAGGGCAACCTGGTAATTCTCGTGGACAATTCCCCGTCGGCAATGATTCTCCCTACCACAATATTTGATGTCGTTGAGGAAGCGGATGATTATTATTTTCCTCCGATCACGGGAACGTATCTTCGTCTTACAAGGCTTTTGATTGCACTGCTCACATATCTGATGACCCCAACCTTTCTTCTTCTGATGAAGGAACCGGAGCGTATACCGGAGGCTTTTTCCTTTATCATGCTCAAGGAGACGCCCAATGTGCCCTTGATCTGGCAATTTTTAATTCTGGAACTGGCCATCGACGGGCTACGTCTGGCTGCTGTAAATACACCGAATATGCTGAGCACACCGCTTTCGGTGATGGCGGCTCTGGTACTTGGCGAATTCTCAGTCAACAGTGGGTGGTTTTCCAGTGAAGTAATGCTGTATATGGCATTCGTCGCCATCGCAAACTATACACAGGCAAATTATGAACTGGGATACGCGCTGAAATTTATGCGCATATTATCGCTGTTGTTAACGCAATTTTTTGGAATCCGGGGTTATGTGTCCGGAATACTCATTACAATATATGCCATCATAAGCAACAAGACGGTGGCATACACAAGCTATTTGTATCCCCTGATTCCGCTGGATTTGCCCAAGCTTAAGAGCCGACTGATTCGAAGACGCCTTCCAAAGAGTACAGATAAGTAGTATTTAAAACTATGTTTCGGTGTTGCAATATGTCAAATGTTTTGCTATAATAAATAAAATTTGATTAGAACGTTCGAAACAGGAGGCACACATATGTTTAAAATCGTTACGGACAGTACCGCCGATCTTCCGAAGGAGTATCTTGAAGAGCACAATATTTCCTGTCTGAATTTGAGTTATATATTGGATGGGGTCACCTACGGTCAGGGTAAGGAACTGGATCCAAAGGATTTTTTTGATATGATGAGAGCAGGGAAAATGCCGACGACTTCCCAGGTCAATCCGGAGGAGGCAAAGACTTTTTTACAGAAGCTCTCGCAGGTAGAGAAGGAGATTCTTTATCTGGCGTTCTCCTCCGGTTTAAGCGGCAGCTACAACAGTGCGCGGATTGCTGCCGAGGAGGTGATGGAGGAAGTTCCGGACTGTCGGATCATTGTGATTGATACGCTTTGTGCCTCCATGGGAGAGGGCCTGATCGTCTACAAAGCAGTACAATTGCGGGAACAGGGTGCCTCCATGGATGAGGTTGCCAAGTGGGTTGAGGACAACAAATTGAACGTAGTTCATGTGTTTACGGTGGATGATCTGTTTCACCTGTTCCGCGGAGGAAGAGTCAGCAGAGCAACGGCTGTCATCGGAACGCTTGCGAGCATCAAACCGAAGCTTCATGTGGATAATGAAGGACATTTGATCAACATCGGTAAGGTGCGCGGAAGGAAAAAGTCTTTGCAGGCACTGGTGGATTACATGGAAGAGAAAACCGCCGGCTTTACCGGCACCAATGATTGCGTGATGATCAGCCACGGAGATGCATTGGAGGAAGCAGAATATGTGCGGGATTTGATCCGTGAGCGATTCGGAATTGAGAATTTTATGATCAACAGTCTTGGTCCGGTCATCGGTTCCCATACCGGTCCCGGTCTGATTGCTCTCTTCTTCATGGGGAAGGAGCGGTAAGAGAGTTTTTGAAACGAAGAGTTGTTGTAAGGGCATTTCACAAAAAGGTGAAATGTCCTTTTTATATGCTGTTCATTAGGAACAGTAACGAAGAGATCACATAAAATATATTAATCCCAAAACAGAAATATGAAAGGAAAGTGGAAATGCAGGACTATTCGTGTGACGAACATGTTGTGAAGCGTGGGGAAAAACGTCCCATCGCAATGGCTTATGTTCCCTGGCAGCGTTTTGATACGATGTATGAAGATCTGGATAAGGCCTACAAGCTGGGTACAATTTTCCCGGAACTGAATAAACCTTTCACGGGAAGGAGATGTGTATGATGGCATGCAAAGAGCAAATGTTGAATGATATCGGTACCGTGTCTTTCTGTATGGTGGAGCTTATGCTGTATCTGGACACTCATCCCAATGACAGGAATGCTATGGAATATTTTAACCACTATGCGCATATCAAGGATCAGCTGAGCAGAGAGTTCTCGAGGGAATTTTTCCCGCTTACCGCAAAAGATTCGGATTGTAACAAAGAATGGCGGTGGGGGATGGCACCTCTGCCGTGGGAAGGAGTGTGCGGTTAATGTGGACTTATGAAAGACGATTACAGTTTCCTGTTAACATCAAAGAACCCAATGCGCAGCTTGCGCAGGTAATTATCTCCCAGTTTGGCGGACCGGACGGAGAATTGGCTGCAAGCATGCGTTATTTGTCTCAGCGCTTTGCAACACCCTACAAGGAAGTTGCCGGTCTTTTGACCGATATCGGCACGGAGGAACTTGCGCATCTTGAGATGATTGGGGCTATCGTACACCAACTGACCCGAAATCTATCCATGGAAGAGATTGGGCGAAGCGGTTTTGACAAGTACTACGTGGACCATACTCTCGGGATATGGCCCCAGGCGGCAGGCGGGATCCCATCCAACGCGAATCAGTTCCAGTCAAAGGGTGACATTATTACCGATCTGTACGAAGATATGGCGGCAGAGCAGAAGGCAAGAAGTACCTACGACAATATTCTGCGTCTGGTGCATGAACCGGATGTGTGTGCTCCGATCAAATTCCTCAGAGCCCGTGAGATTGTACACTTCCAGAGGTTTGGAGAAGCACTCAGAATGACCACCGATCGATTGGATGATAAGAATTTTTATGCATTCAATCCGGGCTTTGACATGTGTGAAGATTGCGGGAACTGATTTTGACAAATCTATGGTAAATGAAGGGGCAGAGTTTTTGTTCTGCCTCTTCTTTACGTGTAGACGGATTCCTCAATAAAGTGTTCTCAAGTTGATAAATCTATGGTTTACTAATAGAAAAAACATTTTTTGTATGATTTGAAACTTTCTGCGAATACCGAGAATCTAATAGATAAAGAGAAAGAAAGGAGGCACTTATTCAGATGAAGCATAAAAACCGCGAAACAGCGAAACGGATCGAAGAGATCCTGTTGGAAAACTATGATCGCTATTATCGTCTGGCTTACAGCTATACCCAAAATGAAGCGGATGCGCAGGACATTGTACAAAACGGTGCGTACAAGGCGATCTTAAACAGCGACAGTCTGAAAAATGCAGAGTATGCCAAAACCTGGATTTATCGCATTATGCTGAATGAAACATTTACGGTGATCAAAAAACAGCGAGAGTCTTCTTTGGGGGAGATCACTGTGGAAGCCGGACAGGAGGATGTCTACGAGGATATCGATTTACAAAGAGCACTGAATTCCATGTCCAGAGAAGATAAGGCAGTCATAGAATTGCGCTTTTTTGAAGAATTGAAGCTGAGTGAGATTGCGGAGATACTTGGTGAAAACGTAAGTACCATTAAGAGCCGGCTTTATCGGGGCCTGAAAAAGATGAAACTGGAATTGACAGATGCATGGCAGTGCGAATCGTAAGGAGCAGACAGGAGAATATTATGGACAAGACCAATTCTGAAAAATTGAATGCATTGAGAAAGGAATATGAAAATATGCAGATGAACAGTGAACAGATTGAATCCTTAAAATCAGTGATTGAGGATGCAAAGCAGGAGAAAGGAAGAGAGAGACATAAGGTGATGATGCGAAGATGTTCGACAGCAGCGGCTGTTGCTGCGGCATTTTTGGTTGTCCTGAATACATCGCCGGTGGTTGCTAATGCGATGGAGAATATACCGGTACTCGGATCGGTAGCCCGCATCCTTACCTTCCGTACCTATGTACAGGAGAATGATGATTTGAGCATTTCGGTGGATATCCCCGGTGTGGAGATGATTTCGGAGGATACAAACGGTCTTACGGATGCTGTCAATCAGGAGATTTATGAGCTTTGCGAACAGTATAGCCGGGAGGCAATAGCGAGAGCAGAGGAATACAAAAAAGCTTTCCTGGAAACCGGTGGAACCCAGGAAGAATGGGAAGCTCATAACATTGCAATCAAAGTTGATTATGCGATTTTGTCTCAGACAGACGATTATCTCTCCTTTACGGTTACCGGTTCTGAAAACTGGAACTCCGGCTGCAATGAGACAAGATATTACAATCTGGACCTGAGGGAGGAAAAACTCGTTACCTTAGAAGACCTTCTCGGAGAGGATTATGTGAATATTGTAAATGCCGATATTCAGACTCAGATGAAACAAAGAACAGCGACGGGAGAGGTTTTCTTCGATCCCGGGGAGGGTGGCTTCACCGGCATAGATGATGCTGTGAAATTCTATATCAATCAGGCAGGAAACCCTGTGATTGTGTTTGATAAATATGAGGTTGCTCCGGGCAGTGCCGGAATGGTAGAATTTGAGATTGACCGCTAAGGAAAAGCATATTCCGTATTTGTGTGAGAGGAGCAGAAGATATGAAAAAGAAAATATTGATGTTATGGATTGTCGGAACTTTATCGTTTGGCTTGCTGGCATGTGGAAATAGCGATGCCCGTACACCGGCTCAAAACACGGAGCAGGAGACCTGGGAAACGATCCCGGAAAGCACGCAGAAGCAAGACCCGGAGGAAACGAGGCAGTCGGAGGAAGAATCGCAGACAACGGAAAGTACCGTGGCAGAGAAAGAGGGATCGGAAAGCGCGTCGGAGGAAAAGATGAAGCAAGATCTGGTTGCGGAATATGAGGATAATTTCTCCGTGGACAACGAAGCTGTTGTTGCCTATGCCCGGAAGATCAAAGAGGCTGTAGCCAACCGGGATATGGAGGCTCTGGCAGATCTTGCGTCGTATCCTCTGTATGTCGGTTTCACCGATGGCGGGGTCAGCGTAACGAGCGCGGAGGAACTGATTGCACTGGGAGAGGAGAAAATCTTTACTGTACAGATGGAGGAATCCATCAAAAATGCGGATGAAAACAGTCTCTCACCAAGTATGGCAGGATTTGCACTGTCGACGAACGGTCGCCCCAATATGATATTCGGCGTCGTAGACGGAAGACTTGCAATTCAGGGTATCAATTATTAATGGAATGAACTGTCGTCATAATCCATTGGTCATCCCCGTATACTATTCTAACGAATATGCCAGGGTGGCAGCATGAATAAGCTGTTGGAAGAAGCCGAGAAAATCGTTTGGGGACCGGGGATGCTTACTCTCTTATTGGGAACGGGAATGTATCTGATGCTTCGGTTACATTTCCTTCCCTTAAGAAGATTGTTGTTTGCGTTTCGGTGTGCCTTTTGTGGTGACGGGAGGGACAACAAAACAGAGGGGATTTCGCCCTATGCGTCCCTGATGACAGAACTTGCAGCGACCATCGGGACGGGTAACATCGTAGGTGTGACAACTGCGATGGCGCTCGGCGGCCCGGGAGCGGTCTTCTGGATGGTGACGGCAAGCCTTCTGGGGATGGCGGTGAAGCTTGTGGAAAGCCTCTTGTCCGTAAAATACCGGACGACGAATTCCCTGGGGGAACCGGTGGGCGGTCCCATGTATACCCTGCGTGGATGTGCTCTTCACAGAGGCGTCGGAGGGATGCTGGGAAAAGCATTCGCTTTGTTTGCGGTGTTGGCTTCCTTTGGTATGGGCAATATGACGCAGTCCAACTCCATTGCGGAGTCCCTTCTGGTAAGCTTTGGAATTTCCAATGAGAAAACAGGACTGGCTGTCACAATTCTTACCATTCTTGTTGTGCTGGGAGGAATCGGGGTTATTTCAAAGGTGACGCAGGTTGTGGTACCTTTCATGGGCATTTTCTACCTGATTGGATGCCTTGCGGTGATCGGCGTTCATTTGGACAGGATTCCGGAGACACTTACCGCCATGACGGTCGGCGCCTTTGTGCCGCAAGCGGTCACAGGCGGTTTGTTCGGAAGTGTTACGGCTCATATGACAGACGCCATTCGGTTTGGCGTTTCAAGAGGTGTTTTTTCCAATGAAGCAGGGTTGGGAGCTGCAGGGATCAGTGCGGCTGCAACCGGGACAAAAGAATATGTGAAGCAGGGATATATCAGTATGACGGGGGTGTTTTTGGATACCTGCGTCATTTGTTTTGTCACGGCTCTTGCACTTGGATGTTCCGGAGTCATGGCATTTCCGGGGGCGGCGGATATGGGGACGGGACTCACGGTGAAAGCATTCGAATCCGTGCTTGGAAAATGGGGCGGGAGCTTTGTCAGTGTCTGTATCGTATTGTTTGCCTTTGCTACGATTGTGGGATGGGCCTATCAGGGGGAGCGGGCCTTTGAATTTTTGTTCGGGGTTCGCAGCCGTACACTCTATCGTTTTCTGTACGGTTTCACCGCCTATGCGGGAGCGGTCTGTTCTCTGAAGGCGGTGTGGAGCTTTGCGGATATCTGCAACGCGCTGATGGCCGTTCCGAACCTGATCTGTGTGTTGTACCTCTCCGGGGAGGCCTGCAGGGATCTTCTCGCATATGATCGAAGAAATTTCAGGTAGATCTTAATAATACCACATTTTGGAATTGTCAAATCGGCTTGCATCGGAATAGGGACAAGCAGTATAATATCTGTGCGTATCTTTCTGAAACATTTCCGCAAGAGGGAAGATACGGGAAAATCGGAAGAATGAGGACAATGATATGACGACTACGCTTGATAAATTTTTGCGCTATGTCCGGATGGATACCCGGTCGGAGGACGAATCCGTGACAACTCCCAGCACAATGAAACAGCATGATCTTGCAGGATTGCTGGTTCGGGAAATGGAAGACATGGGGATGACGGAGATCACCTATGACCGTGAACACTGTTATGTGTATGGTACGATTCCTGCTTCTGTGGGGCTAGAAAAACGTAAAGTGATGGGGCTTATCGCTCACATGGATACCTCGCCGGCAGTGTCCGGTGCCAATGTTAAGCCCCGGATAGTTACCCGTTATGACGGCGGTGATATCCTGTTAAACGAGGATGAGAAGATCGTTTTGAAGGTGGAAGATTTTCCGGAGCTTAAGGGATATCTGGGGGATGATCTCGTTGTGACCGACGGAACGACACTTCTCGGAGCCGATGACAAAGCAGGAATCGCTGAGATTATGGGAATGGCAGAGTACCTTCTTTCACACCCGGAGGTACGCCACGGTAAAATTCGGATCGCATTTACACCGGATGAAGAAATCGGGCGGGGTGCGGACTTTTTTGATATTTCACTGTTCGGAGCGGATTTTGCCTATACGGTGGACGGCGGTGCACTGGGCGAGTTGGAATATGAGAATTTTAATGCAGCCGGTGCCCGTGTTTGCATCCATGGGAGAAGCGTGCATCCCGGCTCCGCTAAAGGAAAAATGAGGAATGCCATCCTGATTGCACAGGAATTTCAGAGTATGCTTCCGGTGGAACAAAATCCCATGTACACAGAAGGGTATGAGGGCTTCTTTCATGTGGACAGGATTGCGGGAGATGTGGAAGAAACCACGATGGACTATATTATACGTGATCATGACAGAATACTGTTTGAGCACAAGAAGGAGCTCCTTTTGCAGGTGCAGGAATTTCTGAATGCAAAATACGGAGAGGGATGTGTGGAAGTGAAACTGCAGGATTCCTACTATAACATGAGAGAAATCATGGAATCCAACATGCATCTGATCGAACGTGTGAAGTGTGTGATGAAGGAGATGGGGATTGAGCCGAAGGTGACACCCATCCGGGGTGGTACCGATGGGGCAAGGCTGTCCTTTCTGGGACTTCCCTGTCCGAATCTGTGTGCAGGCGGTGAGAATTTCCACGGAAAATACGAGTATGTGAGTGTACAGTCCATGGAGAAGATCACCGGGCTGCTCATCCGAATTGCGGAAGAATATGAAGAGGAGATTTAGTCTTTTATGGACGAAAAGAAGACGCTTACCGATTCCGAAAAATATGCGCAGGAGACCGACAGACAATACCGATACATGGAAAAGGCGTCCGGATACGTCTCATCTTTAGCCGAGAAGCTGGGTAGAACGCCCACCTGTTGTGTCACCACCTTCGGGTGTCAGATGAATGCCAGGGATTCCGAAAAGCTTGTGGGAATTCTGGAGAAGATCGGATATCAGTGCATTGCGGAGGAAAACGCGGATTTTGTCATCTACAATACCTGTACGGTGCGTGACAATGCCAATCAGAAGGTCTATGGAAGACTGGGGGTGCTGAATGGCTACAAGAAGAGAAATCCGCATATGAAGATTGCGCTGTGCGGCTGCATGATGCAGGAGAGTTCGGTGATTGAAAAAATACGAAACAGTTACCGCTTTGTGGATCTGATCTTCGGAACGCACAACATTTTTAAGCTGGCGGAACTGATCTGTGCCATGTTTGAACAGCAGGAAACAGTGATCGACATCTGGCAGGATACGGACAAAATTGTGGAAGATCTCCCCGTGGAGCGTAAGTATCCTTTCAAATCGGGAATTAATATCATGTTCGGCTGCAATAATTTCTGCAGCTATTGCATCGTTCCTTATGTGCGGGGACGGGAGAGAAGCCGAAATCCAAAAGACATCATTCGGGAGATCGAAGGTCTTGTGCAGGACGGTGTAGTTGAGGTCATGCTGTTGGGTCAGAATGTCAACTCTTATGGTAAAAATCTGGAGGAGCCGGTTTCCTTTGCAAAACTTCTTCAGGAGATTGAGAAGATTGAAGGTTTGGAACGCATTCGTTTCATGACACCCCATCCCAAGGACCTCTCCGATGATTTGATTGAAGTGATGAAACAATCCAGGAAAATCTGTCGCCACATTCATCTTCCTCTTCAGTCAGGGTCAACCAGAATCCTGACCGCTATGAACAGAAGATATACGAAGGAGCAGTATCTGGAGCTTGCCGGGAAAATCCGACGGGAACTTCCGGATGTGGCAATCACGACGGATATCATTGTCGGCTTCCCGGGGGAGACTGCAGAGGATGTGGATGAAACCATCGATGTCATCCGAAAGGTTCAGTACGACAATGCCTTTACATTTATTTATTCCAAGCGAACCGGAACTCCCGCAGCGACTATGGAGAATCAGGTCCCGGAAGAGCTCGTGAAGGAAGGCTTTGACAGAGTGCTGAAAACCGTTCAGGATACGGCCAAAATACGTGCAGCAAGGCTTCAGGGCAAGGTTGTGGACGCACTGGTGGAAGAGGTAAACGAAAATGACCCCTCCTATGTGACCGGAAGATTGTCCGACAATATGCTGGTTCATTTTCCAGGGACAGCGGATTTGATCGGACAAATTGTACCTGTGAGCCTGGATGAATGCCGCGGATTTTATTATTTTGGTAAAATGGTGGACAAAACCGATGAGGAACCTTAAAATTCTAAAATTTTTCTAAAATATATATTGCAAAGAAAAACAAAAAGGCATAATATAAAGTCCGTGTCAAACGAAAGCGGGATTGTTTTCGTTTCCACGGATTTTTATTTACCCGAGAGGAAATCAAAATGGACAAATTGAAACCGAAGCTTTTTTCTGTCATGAAAACCTACACGAAAGAGCAGTTTGTGAAGGATGTAATTGCGGGAATAATCGTAGCGATTATTGCACTGCCGCTTTCTATCGCATTGGCTCTGGCCTCCGGTGTAACGCCGGAGCGTGGTATTTACACCGCTATTGTTGCAGGCTTTGTCATTTCTTTCCTGGGCGG